>JALDXK010000084.1:0-14592 GCA_032155105.1 Acidobacteriota bacterium | reverse complement strand
CGCCATCGCGCTCACGGCCTTGCAGTCGTGCATGAAGCCGTTGACGTTCGACACCAGCGCCAGCGACACCAGCCGGGTGTTCTTATCGATCACCCTGGCCATGTCTTCCGGATCGATCTTCCAGTTCTTGTGCTTGACAATGCGGAGCTCGATGCCTTTCTTCTCGAGCTCTTTGTACATGTAGAGCGAGGTCGTGAAGTGCAGCTCGTCGATGACGATGTTCGAGCCTTGTTGTTTTGCGAGGTCGAGGCCCATGACGACGATGTTCTCGCCGTCGGAGGTGTTGGCGGTGTAGGCGATCTCGGTGGCCTTGGCGTTGATGAGCGCGCCGAACTTCCCCTTCAATTCCTCCTGCGCCCGCCCATTGAAATCAGCGCGGCCCTCACCGGGCCCGAGCAGCCGATGGTCGATCACGCCTTTCATCGCACTGGCGGCAAACGAGCCAACGGGATGTAGGGCCGCTGAATTGAGATAGGTCTCGCGAAGCACGGACGGAAAGTCCGCTCGCACGGATGCCGGAAACACGCCCGCACGGGCCGCTGATTGAGATGCGGCAAGGAGAGGTTTAGCCGCAATCGCGAGAGCCCCGGCGCCAACGAGGAATTCACGTCGATTCATAACCCCTCCAGCACTGGCACCCGGCACCACCCGTTGGCACGAGGCACCAGGCACTGATGCCGTCTTTAAGACAAGTCCCTTGTGGCCCACATAAAGGCTTGCACGTCCATCATGTCTTTCGCGCCAAGCGGAGCCAGTCGTGCCAGGAGCTGCGCGGCCATCCGCAGCGTGGCGTCGTAGGTCTCCCAGTTCGGCGTCGAGTCGTATTTCAGGTTGAACGCCATTCGCGCCGCCATCAACTCGGTGTTGGTCGGCTTCAGCGCGACGTACCGTGTCGGATCCGCCACGAACGGCAGCAGCGTGACGATCGGCCACGTGAACACCTTGCCGCTGTCGGCCGGCAGCGCGCCTACCGCCTCGGCCATCGCCTTGAACGTGGGCATGCCGGGATTGCTGATGAACGCCAGCGTGAAGCCGAGCACCTTGGTGGCCGACTCGTCGCCCTTGCCGAACGCCTTGTGCACGGCCTTCACTTCGAACGGCGACAGCACGTTGGTGGCGCGATAGATGCCGTCGAGTGCACTCGCGATCTCGGCATGCTTGCCCTCGTCCACCATCGCCGTGCCGCGGCCGTCGCCGAAGTTGGCGGTAAACACGTCCTGCGCCGAGCGCTTGTTGCGCAGGTCGCTGTCCACGAACTTCTCGTCCGCGAACTTGCCGGGATATGTCTGCTCGAACCACGCAACGGCGTCGTCCAGGCTGTTGGTGACGTCCTTCACCTTGCGCTTGGTGGTTTTCTTGGGTTTCGCCGGTCCGGTTTCGACCCCGTCAAGCTCGGGATCGCTCTGCACGCTCGACTTGGTGAGCTGCGGGGCGTCTTCACGAAGCTTGCGTTGGGGGCCTTGAGGCGAGGTGGCGAGGGTGGGGAAGTGGATGATGGCGTAGGGGGAGACAATTTCAATGACTTTCCCGCGCTTCCACACGGTGTGCTCAACCAGCACACCGACGTCATTCGGCGTCAGAATCATCGGGACATTCTACTCGTAAGAGACGGTTGCGTGCCTGCCGGCCGAAGCGCATGAGCGCGAAGGCGGGGCGGGGACGGCACTTCGTGCCGGGAATCGCAATTCTCGCCGGGAATCACAACTCTAGGCGGGAACGGCACTCCTCATTTGTTTACATTGCGGATAACTGTCTTCAGTAACTCGATTTGTTCGTCGTGCTTCTTGTCGGCAGCGTCGAAACGCGCCTCCATGGATTCGCGGAAACCTTTACGCGCCTCGAGACCGAACTTCATCAGACCGTGCAACTCTTCGTCACGGATCTTCGCCGAATTCAGTTTGTCATCCACGCGGTTGAAGCCATCGTTGAGCCGCTCATCCAGACGCTTTATGCCGTCGTTGAGCTGTTCATCCAGGCGCTTGACGCCGTCGTTGAGCTGTTCATCCAGGCGCTTGACGCCGTCGTTGAGCTGTTCATCGCGCTTGACGCCGTCTTTGAGTTGTTCATCCACACGCCTGAAGCCGTCTTTCATCTCGGACCGCATGAAGTTCGCGCGCGCGTCCGTCTCGCGTATGTGCGCATCCATCTCGCGTATGTGCGCATCCATCTCGCGTATGTGCGCATCCATGTTCTTTAGCTGCTCGGTCACAGCTTGGAGGTTGGTCGCAACCCTCTCGAGCGTCATTTCACCCGTCACTTTAGCATCGTCCATAGTTGTCTCCGCGCGCGATCAGGAGCAATGTCCGCGCCGACACAGTCGCAGCGGGAAACGCTAACGTTCCTGATGTTCGGCATCTGACCGAGAGGCAGAAACTGCTATCTCGAGCGCGGCAAGGCGACGCAGTTTTAGGGACACGCTCCGCCTGCCATGAGTCGAAGGCTGCCCTCGGAACAATCACTCTTAACGAGAAGTTGACAAACTCTTAGCATCTGCAACCGACACGGCGGGTGTAGAACAAGGTCATGAATCGACGCATCAAGTCGTTCCTGACGCTGGTGGCCGTAGCTTTCATCATGTCCGCCGCGCCTTCGGCGCAGCGCACCGGCGGTCCGCCGCCGGAGATCGCCGCGTTGTTCGGCGCCTTTCTCGAGGCGGCCAACAGTGGCAGCGCCGACGCGTGGGAAGCCTTTGCGCAGAAGCAGTTCTCGCCGGCGCTGCTGCAGAAGCAGTCGCGCGAGGAGCGCGCGCGACTCTACCAGCAGATCGTGGAGCGCTTCGGCACCGTCGACATCGGCCGCGTGATGCGCGCCGGGCCCGACGCGCCGCTCCGAATCCAAGTTAAGGGTTCAAAGGCGGAAGGCGTGATCGTGATGACGCTCGACCCCGGTCCGCCGCCGAAGATCGCCGACCTGGCGCCCGAGTCGGCCGCGCCCGCCGCACGTGAGAGCGCAGGTCACGCACTCGCCCCGCCGATCGATCCGTCGTTGACCTCGGCGGAGATCGACCAGCGGCTCGATGGCTACTTCACGAAGCTGACGGCATCTGATCGCTTCTCCGGCGTTGCGCTGGTGGCCAGGAACGGCGTGCCGGTGTTCTTGAAGGCGTATGGCTTGGCGAACCGCGAGAAGAAGATCGCCAACACCATTCGCACCCGGTTCAACCTCGGCTCGATCAACAAGGCCTTCACGCAGATAGCGATTCACCAGCTCGTGGCGGCGGGGAAGCTGTCGTACACGGACACGATCGGGAAGTTCTTTCCCGACTATCCACAAGCGGCCAGCCGGTCGGCGACGGTCGAGCAGCTGCTCTCGCATCGCGCCGGCCTGTCGGACTTCTTCGGCGCCGATTTCACGCGCGCGCCGAAGTCGAAGTTCGCCTCGAACGCCGACTACTTCACGTTCATTGGCGTCCTGCCGCCGGCATTCGCACCGGGCGAGCGCGAACAGTACTGCAACGGCTGCTACATCGCGCTCGGTGCCATTGTCGAGCGCGCGTCGGGGATGCCGTACGAGAAATACGTCGCCGAGCAGGTGTTCGGCCGCGCCGAGATGACGAGCACCGGCTATCCGCGGAGCGATCGCCCCGAAGACGACATCGCGCAGGGCTATAGTCGCCGCGGCGGCGACGGCACGCTGCGCAACAACGTCGAGATGCACGGCGTCACCGGCAGTGCTGCCGGTGGCGGCTATTCCTCCGCGCTCGATCTGCTGAGCTACGTGAAAGCGGTGCGCGCCGGGCGTTTCCCCAACGCCAACCCGGAAATGGGCATCGGCGGCGGCGCCCCCGGGATCAACGCCATGATCGAGACCCGCGCCGAGTGGATCGTGATCGTGCTCGCCAACCTCGACCCGCCGGCCGCGAGTGACCCAGGCCAGGCGATCGCCGACGCCTTGGAACGATAAAACGTTGACGCCTGTCGTAGGGCGGGACTTTCTTGTCCGCCGAAGCGCGTAGCGCGAAGGTGGAAGTCCCGCCCTTGTGGATCGCTGAAATCAGACTCTTATGAGAGTTCTGTGAGGACTCCACGCCCGCCCTCTCTTACGCTCCGGCACCGAGGGGATGATGTCTGAGCAGACCAAGCGTCAAGAGCTGGAGATGTACCTGATGCGCCGCGCGCTCGCCGACCCGGAATTCCGGGAGGAACTGCTGAAGGATCCCAAAACTGCCATCGAGCGGGCGATTGGCCTGAAGTTTCCTGAGGCCCTGACCGTAGTCGTGCATGAGGAGAAACTCAATCAGCTGCACGTGGTCCTGCCACTCGATCTCGTGTTGGGAGACGATGTGATCCCGCAATGGCAGAAGCACTGATCGTGTTGATCTGCGAAATCTGTGGCCCTGGAGTACCAATCTGCGCGTTCGGCGGCCCTTGACGCGTGTCCGTAAGACGCACACACTCATCGGCGCGTGTCAGCCCCGGCACATCACGGCACTCCTGGCCCATCGGGCGACTTCTACGAATTCGGTCCCTTCAGGCTCGACGTGTCCTCGCGCGCGCTCTACCGCGGCGACGGTTCGTGGCCCTGACGCCGAAGGCCTTCGACACGTTGCTCGTGCTCGTCGAAGAGGCCGGCCGCCTGGTGACGAAAGACGAGTTGTTGCAGCGCGTGTGGCCGGATGCCTTCGTCGAGGAGGGCAGCATCGCCAACAACGTGTCGATGCTGTGCAAGATCCTCAATCCACATTTCGATGGCGACGGTCGAGGAAACGGCGCAGACACGTCAGGTCTGTGGCACGTTCGCGCCCCGGGTACTGAGAAATGCTCTACTCGTGCACAGCTCCTTTGCTTGCTGTACTACCTAGGTGACGAGGAGCTCGCCGAACACGTATCGTATGCGAGGGCTGGACTGACGCGGGCCTGTCACCAGCACCCATATGATTTGCCGCCAACGTCGGCTGAGCTGTCCGCCTGGCTGCAGACTGTCGAGCAATTCATCGCGCAGGTGCACGCTATTAAGTCCAGCAAACACTTTGATCTGACCTGACCAGGTTTCATTCTTACAACCACCCGATGGGACAAGACCCACTCTATTCTCAGTTGATCGAGCTGTGTGAGGCCTTCCCAACTCGCACGAAGTGGTTATTCGTGCCCACCCATTCCGTTGGGCGCATGGTCTCCGATCGCCTCGTTCTCAGCGGCAGCGACTGGGCAAACCTTCGGATTGCGACACCTCTCGACATCGCGCTCCGCATGGGTGCGCCGTTCCTGGTCGAACGGGGAATAGACCCGTCAGAGGAAGGATTGGGCGCAGCGCTCATCATGCAGCTGCTCCTCAATCTGCCGGGGAACTCGTCGTACTTCCGGCCGTTGGCCAATCACCCAGCCATGGCTCAATCGCTGTGGTCAACCATTCGGGAACTCCGGATGGCGGGAATCGCCGCGGACCAGGTGAAGCGAACGGCATTCGAATCTGCTGACAAACACCAGGAGTTCGTTGCGCTTTACCGTGCCTACGAATCACACCTGAGTGCGAGTGGGCGCGACGACATG
Organism: Acidobacteriota bacterium; assembly: GCA_032155105.1. Classification (GTDB taxonomy): domain Bacteria; phylum Acidobacteriota; class Vicinamibacteria; order Vicinamibacterales; family UBA2999; genus 12-FULL-67-14b. The sequence goes on along the minus strand of JALDXK010000084.1, from coordinate 9,103 downwards.
GCGACGGTTTACGAAGAAGCCTTGAAGCATCTCGATTGGTGCTCGGTTCGAGCGGCGGACTGCTGGCTCGAACTGCCTTACGCGATCTGGACCCCACTGCAACGCAAGATCCTCGACTCGCTTCCTGGTGAACGCCTCGAACCAGCAGTGCAGGCAGTTGCCGGCGTGTCGATGCCACGCCGGCTGGGGCATGCTCGGGTGACGGTGCAGTCGAGCAAACCATCGGCCCTTTCGTATCTGTTGTCTCCGGAAGGCGCGAAGGACAAGAGCGGCGCCATCGAGCTATTTCATGCCGGTGGGCGAGAAGCCGAAGTTGAGGAGGTCTTCCGTCGCATCCTCAAGCGCGGATGCTCGCTGGATCAGGTTGAGATTGCCTGCGCCTCCGACGACTACGCTCCACTAATTTGGGAAAAAGCCCTTCGATACGAATGGCCAATTACCCTCGCGTCCGGTTTGCCGGCCTCACTCACTCGCCCTGGTCGAGCCATCGTCGCCTTCGCAGAATGGGTGCAGAGTAATTTCGCCTCAGCGTCGCTGCGCCGGCTCCTTCAATCTGGCGACATTAGGCTCGGCGCGATTGACCTTGCTCCAGGTCGGGCGGCAGGCATCCTCGTCAAGGCGGCGCCGGCGTGGGGGCGTGACACCTACGCATTGGCGATCGGCAGGCTGGTCCGGCGCTATCGCAAGCGTGCCGATGATGTTGATCTCGCGGACGACCATCGAGCTGCTGCCGCAGATCGGGCGCACCAGGCAGATCTGCTGTTGACGTGGATCACGTCTCTCCTGAACAGCGTGCCGACACCGGATGCGACCGGCATGATCGATTTGCAGGAGCTGATCGACGGCACGGCGGACTTCATCGCCAACTATTCGTCGACCATTAGCGCACTCGATCGGGCAGCGGTCGCTGCTCTCACCGGCGCGATCGCCGAGCTCAAGTCCCTCGGACCCTATCGGTGCACGCTTGGCGCGGGTCTGCGGTTCCTTGGCGAGCGAGTAGAAGGACTCAGCGTCGGCAGTGATCGGAGCCGTCCAGGGCACCTCTTCGTCTCTGGCTTGGCCCAAGTGGGTTACTCAGGTCGCCCGCATACCTATGTCGTCGGTCTCGAGGAGGGTCGTGTTTTTCCCTCCGCTACAGAAGACCCCGTTCTGCTCGATTCTGAACGAGCCGCAATCAGCCCTTTGCTGCGCCTGTCGAGCGATCGCATCGAGGAGGCGGTGTTCAATGTAATTCACCGGCTCGCGGCTGCCAGCAGTTCCTCGTCGATGTGCCTCAGCTACTCCTGCCGTGACCTGCGCGAATTCCGGCCGTCCTACCCGTCGTGGCTCATGCTCCAGGCCTATCGACTGAGCTCTGACAAGTCGTCGTCCTCTTTTCCAGAATTGCTTCACGCACTCGGCGAACCCGTATCGTGCGTGCCCGCTTCGGCAACTGATGCGTTGGCCGTACGCGATTGGTGGCTTCACGGGCTGAAGCGAGTCGGCGATTCGGGCCGCCCTTCAGTCCTTAGCCAATACAAGTCATTGCAGGACGCCGTTAACGCACAGGCGCACCGGGAAAGCGATGTGTTCACCGAGTTTGACGGGCACGTGCCCGACGCCGGCATCGTCCTCGATCCGTGCCGGCGGGAGTCACCGCTTTCCGCAACACAGCTCGAGGGCGCCGCACAGTGCCCCTTCCGCTACTTTCTCGAACGTGGGCTGCAGGTCTCGGCAATTGACGATGGCGCTCGAGATCAGGATGTGTGGCTGGACCCGATGACTCGCGGCTCGCTGATGCACGACCTGTTTGCCCGAATGATGCGCCGCTGCCGTGATGAGAAGCGCCGGATGTCCGCCGAGCACGACCTTGCATGGAGTCACGCGGCATGTCAGGAGACCCTTGAGAGTCTTCGGGTCGAAATACCGCCGCCTTCCGCCGAGATATACGAGCGCGAACTGAAGGGCGTGCTCGACGACCTGTCGCTCTTCATCAACTATGAAGCACAAGAGGAGGAGTCGCGGACGCCGCTCGCGTTCGAAGTGTCATTCGGCCGACCAAGTGATACCGGAGAGGCTTTGGCGGTTGCCGACCCTATCGTGATTGACCTTGGTGGTGGTCTGACATTCCGGCTGGCCGGTCAGATCGATCGTATCGATCAAGTAGGTGCCGCGGAGTTCGAGGTCATCGACTACAAGACCGGAGGCTTCTGGGAAGACGATTGGAAAGGCACGTTTGGCGGCGCCACGAAACTTCAGCACGCACTATACGGCTTGGCGGCAGTGGAGATCTTGAAGCGTGTTGTCGACAGCCCGCGCGTCACCAAAGGCGTGTACTACTTCACCAGCGCGAAGGGTCGCCAGACTCGCAAGCCGATACCCGCGCCATCGGCTGCCGAACTGAATGCCGTTCTGGGCGATCTGCGCGAAGTCATTGCCTCAGGTTCGTTCGTGCATGCTGCAGACGAGTCTGCGTGCAAGTTCTGCGACTACGGGAAAGCGTGTGGCGCCGGCGCACATGCCAACGCTGAATCCAAGATTGAGACATCTGCTCTTCTGGAGGCGTATAGGCGGATGGTGTCGCATGACTAAGCAGCTGGTTGACGACCAGTCGCGCAAGCGCATCAAGGCGGACCTGACGCGCAACCAGCTGGTGGAAGCGGGCGCGGGATCAGGCAAGACGCAAATGATGGCCGAGCGCATGGCCGCCGGCGTCGCAAGCGGCTCGTACGAAGTCCAGCACATGGCTGCGGTGACGTTCACGCGGAAAGCTGCCGCGGAGCTTCGTGGCCGATTCCAGCTTGCGCTCGAGGCCGAACTAATTAGGGCGGCCGGTGATCCAGACAGGACCAGTCGGGTTCGAGGAGCCCTTTCGAACATCGAGCGGTTTTTTGCCGGCACCATTCATTCTTTCTGCGCGCATCTGTTGCGCGAGCGGCCAGTCGAAGCAGGCGTGTCTCCAGGCTTCACCGAGCTTGACGACCTGGAAGACACGCGCCTTCGACGTCAAAGCTGGCGCGACTATCGGACCCAGCGCAAAGCAGCCGCCGATCCGGTCATGCTCGAACTGATCGAGGCTGGTTTGAAGCCGGCCGATCTCGACCGCGCCTTCGACACCGTATGCCTGTATGACGAAGTGGAGTTTCCGTCTGGGGACGCTGGGAAGCCGTCGGTCGAAGCAGCCTGGGTCCAATTGGATCAATTTTGGACGGCCTTGCAGAAGGATTTGCCCGTCCCGTTTGACCCAGATTCAACCTGCGAGATCCAGAAGCGCGCCCACCGCTTTCGGGGACAGCTGCGTGTGACGCAGATGCCTCGAGGACAGTCGGCGGATCTCGTGCCGCTTCTGGAAACATGGGATTGCGCTTCGACGATCAGGCAGTTGTGGTGGTCGGACGATCCGAAGGAAAAGAGGCGGATCAGAGACGAGGTCCAGCCACTTCACGAGCAATTCCGCGCGCTGACGGTTGAGCCGTATCTTCGATCATGGCGTGAGTACGTCTATCGGCTGAGTGTCACCATCCTCACGCAGGCGCGCGAGTATGCCAGAGAGGAACGGCGCCGAGCGAACACCCTGAACTACGGTGACTTGCTGCAACTGTCGGCGAAGGTGCTGCGTCAGAACCGTGCTGTCCGCAGTGCTCTCGGCCGGAAGTATCGATTCCTTTTCGTCGATGAGTTTCAGGACACCGATCCGGTGCAGGCAGAGATCATGTTCCTGCTTGCCGCTGAGTTCGACGCGCAGGGCACAGCTCTCGCGACAAGCGACTGGCGGTCCGTCACCCTTCGGCCGGGCGCGCTTTTCGTCGTCGGCGATCCCAAACAATCGATCTATCGTTTCCGCCGTGCGGACATCGACATCTACAACGAGGTCCGGGCGCGTCTCGAGTCAGCAACGAACGGAGACGTGCTACCGCTGACGTCCAATTTCAGATCAGTACCGCTCTTATGTGAGTGGGCGAATTCCGTTTTCAAGACTCAGTTTCCATCTACGGCGAGTTCGCATTCTCCTCAGTACGCACGGCTCGATCCGGTCGACAAGAAACCTACTGGGCCCGCCGGTATCTACACACTGACGATTCCGGCCGACGTTGAGCGAGGTGAGATTCCGCTATTCGAGGCCGACGCAATTGCGCGCTACGTACACGCGGAAGTGGCCGCGAGACGCAGGAAATACGGCGATTTCCTGATCCTCACGCGCAAGAAGAGAGGTCTCCAGGTCTACGCTGATGCTCTCGAGCGGCTGCAGATTCCAGCGGAGGTCAGCGGCGCCGGGGCGTTCGGTGAATCGCCTGAAGTCCTCGAGCTAGGGTTGCTGCTGAGCGCATTGGCGGATCCCCAGGATGCGGTTTCGCTGGTGGGAGTACTCCGCGGGTCGTTGTTCGGGATTAGCGATCGCGACCTCTTCGCCTATCGGCAGGCTGGCGGCTGGTTCAGCATCTTTGCCAATGCACCCCAAGGCGCGCACCCCGGTGCCCAGCGTGTGATCGATGCTCTGCTGTCCTTGCGCACGATGCATCGATGGACTCAGGTGCTGCCTGTCGGTGCCGCAGTCGAGCGCATCTTGGAAGAGAGCGGTTATCTCGCTTTGGCAGCCACATCACCGGGAGGAATCGAGGCGGGCGACCTTCTCCATGCGGTCGATCGCGTCCGCGCCATTGTCGAGGCCGGATACACGCTATCCGACGCGGCCGACGCCCTCGAGCCGGACGCTGATGAATCGAGCGAAGTAGAGTCGTTATCACTCGAGCCTGGCCGAACCGACGTCGTCCGAGTGATGAATCTGCACAAGGCGAAGGGGCTGGAAGCGTCGGTCGTATTTCTCGCCAATCCGATGAGCGCTACCAGGCCATGGGTCGATGCGCGCATCATTCGCGAGGGTGTCACCGCGCGCGGCTATTTCAAGATCACGAAAGAGTTTGCCAGTGGCGGCCAGAAAACCGTAGGCGAGCCGCAAGACTGGGACACATACGAGGCTGAGGAAAAGGTCTACTTGGAAGCTGAGGAGACACGACTGCTTTACGTCGCTGCCACGCGTGCCAAGGAGATGCTTGTGATTGGGCGGTGGGCTAGGCCGAATAAATCCAACCGACCGTGGGATGTCTTTGATCCCTTCCTCAGTAAGGCAAACGAACTGCCGAGTCCAGCCAGCGTTCTACCTGGAATGACGGAATCAGTGGACTTGTCGGCTGCCGCAATGTCGGCGGCGGCGGATCGCGCCACGGTCGCTCATGAACACGCGATGCGGCGTTCGTGGTCTGCGGCATCGGTCACAACTGAAACCAAGAGTTTTCCGAAACTGGTTCCGGATCTTCCAGCGGAGAGTGACGATCCGACCAAGGTCGTGACGGAGAGCACGCCGAGCCGTCGCACCGACGCCGGCGCCGAGTGGGGATCCCTGATTCATGGGCTACTGGAACACGCGCTGCGGCATCACACGGTGACCACGATCGACCTTCGTCGTCTGGCGTTGTGGTTGACCGTGGACACCCCGTCATTGAGACCGCACATAGACGATGCAGTGGCGACTGTCCAAGCAGTTGCGAAGAAGGAGTTCTGGACAGCTGCGAGTGCCTCGTCAGAGTCTCATCAGGAGGTTCCGTTCGCCATTCTGGTGACAGGTGAAGACGGGACCACGCACAAGGTGCTGACCGGAACCATCGATTCTGTGTTTCGCGATGCCGATGGCTGGAAAGTCGTTGATTACAAGACGGATGTCGATGGTTCGGCCGCGGTCCTCGAGGCTCGCTACGGGGCACAGTTGGCCGCCTATGTCGCCGCGTGGCGCAAGTTTGCGAATGCGGACGTTCGGTCGTTGTTTGTCCCCGCAAGAATGGGCGGTGCCCAAGAAAGAGAATAGTTTGCAAGACGAGATCGATTATTCGCGTGAAGCCGGGGTCGAAAGGGCGCAAACTAGCTTCAAGTGTGCTTTAACTGACTGAGGTCGATAATCTGACGCGTCGAGCGGATCAAGTCTTCCACCTCTCTGTGATCGAGCGCTTTCCCGTGGACCGCACGATTGCGAAGCGCGCGACAACGCTGCCATTCCCCGCGCAAGTGCACGGGTGCCGACCGCACGATCAGCGAGCTCAGGTCTTCGGAGGTGTCCGCTCTTCCTGCGTACTGCCGCACGGCCCGTTCAAACTCCAGCGCAACCAGCTGCGACGCGATTTCGAGTCGGTGAAACGATAACGCCTCCGCCACGTCCAGCTTCGAGTGCTTCCCAAACAGCCCGTCGGAAAGATTCTTCACTCGAATAGACCGCAAGTACGGGTCTTGCTCGTGTGCCGTCTTGATCGCTTCAACATCATTGAGCCGTCCGCCATACACGCCCAGCTGCAGTGTCCACAGCGCCTGGTCGGCCTCTGCCGCGGTCTTGAATTTGCGTTTGTCTCTTATGTCGCGAAGGTCATTGAGGTAATTGAGATACCGATCGATTGACTCCGGTGGCGGAAGCAGGCCCAGCAGGTTCTCGACGGGCGTGCTGAGAATGCCGTAGTGAACAGGCACGAGGAACCGCAGAATGACGGACACAGCGTCGAACGTCTTGAAGACCGAACGCAGCTGCTTGGCCACCGCCTTCTCGTTCTTGGGCAGATTCCAGAAGTCAATCTTCTTGTCCTTGAGGCTGCGCTCGATCTCCTCGCGCGGCGGCCATGCCCAGAAGCTCTTGCCGGCAGCGAAGTTCGGCGATTCAACGATGGCCTGCACCGTTGCGTACGAGAGTGCCCGTTTGCTCCGCGCCTTCGCGACCGCGCGCTCGATGGCCCCCACGTCTTGTGGGGCGCGCGTGAGCATTTCCGTCAGCTCACGATGCCGGGCGGCGCAGGTGTGCAGATAATCCGTCGGGGGCATCTGGACCTAGCTGAACCATACAGTAATTGGCCACATTTCGCGTCCCCACTTCTGTGACCCCCGCTGTCGCAGCTGAACGTCAAGTGAGAAGCCGTTGATGCCGCGAAGAACGGTGCCCAGCCCGTAAACGGCGACGTCGTCTTCACTGTGGCGTCCGTCATCGCTGAACGCGCTCGCCGTGCAGCCTTTGCGGCAAACGCGGCCGGCAACTTTGACGAGGCGAAGCGGATCATCGAGGCAGTGCTCAACGACCTGCGTGTCATGGCCCACGACGAGAGGCGGGTCCTGCGGATCATCGACGACCTGCACCGCGATGCCCTGGAAGTCAGCGAGATGATGGCCCCGATGGTCAGGAAGACGAAACAGTTCGCTTCTTACCAAGCGACGTTCTCTCGAGAAGCGGGAGGGACAGCGCGGCGGACGAAACGGCCGCGTTGAACGTGCGCTCGAAATCGAGCTTCGGCATGTAAGACTCACGCGCTTCGTCCAGCATGACGAGGATTTCTTCAGCGAGAGCCGAGGGGGCCGCCACATGGACGTGCGGCCCCCAGCCCAGGATCCACCCGTGCAGCGCCCAGTCGCGGCAGACCTTCATGCTCAGTCGCACACCACCGTCAGGCAGCTCTTCGAGCTGCTGCGACTTGTGCCACACGCGCTCGCGCACGTAGGGCGCCACGCGAGGAGAAAACACCAGCAGCACACCTTCCCGCGGACCATCACCGAGACCCAGGGAAGGGTCGATGTCCGAGTCCTTGACCGCCGTGACGCGTTTGAAGCCCTTCTCGGTGACGACGAACTTCTTGATGCGCTCGACGGCGAACCAGCGGAGCTCGTCGTATTCCGGAACGAACGCATGGAGATACAACCCACCATCCGTGTACTGAAGGGTGTACGGATGAATGACGTAGTCCTTCTGACGGTTGCTGCTGACCGAGAAATAGCGCATCTCGGACACCTTGCATCTCGTGGACGCTTCGATGGCCTTCGCCACGAACTCGTCGTAACCCTTTGAGACCTTCTTCCGCGGCTGTGCACGAATTCGCACCACGTTCGGCAGGGACTCGAGGAATTCGCGTGTCTTCGGCGACAACGCCTTGCTGACCTTCTTGAGAAGCGAGTTCACTCCATCCTCAAAGGGCGTGCCCGTCAGCGTGCGCAGCAGCTCGCGTCCAACATAGAGTGAACACACCTCGGTCAGCGATAGGCCGGCGTCCTTGAGCGACTTCAGGGGCAGTCTCATCACGCGCCAAATGGTCTTCCGATCGCGCTTTTCGTCCACGAGCGGAAAGCCGGCTTCCTGGAGAGCGGCGAGATCCCGCCACACGGTGCGCTTGGTGACCCCAAGCTCGCGCGCGAGGTCGTCCACGGAGCTGCCGGCCCCGCGTTCGTCAAGATGCAGCAGCAGCTTCCACTGTCGGATCACTTCTGCATTACGTGGCACAGATCACTCCAGGAAGAATGAGGAACCGTCTGGCAGCGGACGATAGTGGTGTCGCATTTTATACGGTTGAGCTTAGACTGTGCCCCTCAGTGACCTTGATGACCCGAATGTCGGCGAGCGTCGTCTCGAATCGTAGATCGATGACGCTGCAAGTCAGTCACCCGTCCGGGGACGGACAGCCCATAGAAGGGTTCCGGTTTCTGTGGGCCTTCTACGTCAAGGGCTACAACCCTGGCAAGCATTGCCAGCCAGGACTGATTGGCAGCCGCGTTGCCGAGTTTTGCACGTCAACCGCGAAGACCGGACGGATCGCGTTCGATCGCATGCATCGGTATCCGTATCTCTATATCTGCGGCGTAGGGTCCGGTCCGAAGGACCAATTGCGGCTGAAGAACTTTCATCTCCCCTTGCGGTTCGAAGAGGGCGGCGAAGTCGGGGCGACGACCTATAACGGCTACTGTTTCAGACTGACTAATGCGGCTCTTGTTGACGTGCCGCAGCTGCCCGACGACTTCGATCGCAAGCCACGGGAACATGCACGCTGCAAGAATTTCCAATTCGCCGTGGCCTGCTTCGGGTATCCACCGCGGAGCTGCTAGCGCTCGGATCATCGCGGGCGCGACCCACGCTGTCACACATGCAGCATACGTTGGGTCTGTATGCCCACCTCCCAGGCGGCACTATTCGAGCCGGACGCTGAGCGGGCGATTCTCGATTCGCTGCTCAAGGAATCCGCCCTCTATCGTCACGGCGCAGATTACAAGCAGCTCCTCGATTTCGTCGTCCGGCTACGCAACTCCGCGCCGTTCAACGCGATGCTGCTGCAGA
>JALDXK010000083.1:0-14733 GCA_032155105.1 Acidobacteriota bacterium | reverse complement strand
GGAGGCGCGTGTGCCGAGGCCGGATGTGGCGGCGGCCTTCGGCGGCGAGTTCCTGCTGGCCGGCTTCGACTTCACCGGCACGCTGGCGGCGGGCACCTACGATCTCGTCGTCTTTGCCCGTAACGTGCGCACGCTGCAGTTCGACCAGGCGCGCGTCGTGCGGATCACGGTGCCATAGCCGATGTCGCGCGGGAGATTCCTCTTCGCTTTGGAATCTCCTCAGCGTTTGCTGAGCACTTGATTGGAGACGTCGAGCAGATTGACGCGCGATAACACCGCCTGAAAGGCAGGCGACTCGCGGAGGGCGTCCCATTTGGGATCGACTCCGAGGAACGTCATGGACGGATCACGAACATCCGCGCTACGACGCAACTGCTGCAATGCTTCATCGTCGCGTCCCAACGCGTGCAAGACGAGCGCGATATGCAGCGGCGGCACGTACATGTCGCGCTCCTGTTTGAGAATGCCGTGGAGCATCTCCTCGGCCTCGGCTCGACGTCCGGCCCGGGCGAGCGCGTACCCACGCAGGGCCCTCGCGAACACGCGTGGGCCAACCGAGGCCGTCCGCGGGATCGCGTCCTCGAGCTGGCGGGCGATGTCGAGTGCGCGAATGGCCTCGTCGTAGCGGCCCACCGACAGCAGCGGATAGGCGCGCATGATGTGCCCCTGGACGAACCTAGGCGAGAGGGTGACCATGGCGTCCAGGTGGGCGATGGCCTCGGCATCCCGGCGCGCCATGGTGAGGAACTGGCCTTCGAGCGACCGGGCGATCAGCAAGGCCGGATCCAGCTCGCGCGCGCGACGGATCTCCACGAGCGCTTCATCATGCCGGCCGAGATGCGAGAGCAGGTGTGCCAGGTACATGTGCGCGTCCGCGGAGCTTCGCTGACGCGTGACGGCGCGCCGCAGCAACTCCTCGGCCCGCGGGTAATCCCACTCGTACCAGAACGCGACGTAGCCGAGCACCGACAACGCCTCAGGGTGGTCAGGCGCGAGTTCCAGCGCGCGATTGGCCGCCTGCACCGCTTCCGAGAACGGGGCCTTCGGATGCACCCCGGCAACGAGAGGGAGACGGCGGCAGGCTGCTCCGAGGGCCGCCCATGCGTCTGCAAAATTCGGATCGTGTGTCACGGCCTCGCGGAAGGCATCGGCCGCGCGGGAGAGATCGGCGCCGGTGACCTGGGCGGCGTACGCCCGGCCCCGAAGGTACCGCTCGTAGGCGTCGCTGTTGCGTGTGCCAGGTTCCACGAGCCAGGCGCGGGTGCTGGACGAGAGCTGCGGCGCGATGTCCTGGAGCACCCGTGCCACGACGGCGTCCTGGATGCTAAAGGCGCTCGACCCATGCGCGTCGAAGGTCGCGGACCAGATCGCCCGGTCCTCTGCGATGGACAAGAGCTGCACGGTCGCCCGAACGCGATCCTGCTCCCTCTGCACCGTGCCGGTCAGCACCCGATCGGCTCCGAGCTGCTGTCCGGCTTCCCGCGGGTCGGCACTGCGCCACCGCTCGGTGGCCGAGAGTGGCAGCACGCGGATGTCCGACAGCTGGCTCAGGCGACTGATGAAGATGTCGGCGAGACCCAGCTCGAGCAATTGGCTGTCGCCACTGTCGGGCAAACTGCGAAACGGAAGGATCGCAAGCGTCGCCGTGGTGGTCGTTGGCGGGGGCGGCGTCGACCGCCGATAGTACCAGCCGACCGCCAGGGCGAGGACGATGGTGAGTGCAGTGACGGCGATGGCAGGCGCCGCGAGGCCGCGTTCGCGACGCTCCCGCGTGAGTCGGGCAACAGCCTCGCCGCGATACGAGTTGGTATCGGCGATCGATTCCAACGCCGGGATGAGATCGGCGGCGGATTGAAACCGATCGGCCGGCGCCTTCTCGAGCAACCGCCTCACGATCGCAGCCAGCGCCGGCGGCACGTCGTCTCTCTGCTCGAGTACGTCCGCCGGAGGCGCGTGAAGAATCGCGTGGAGCGTATCGACGATGTGTTCCCGCGCGAACGGGCGGTGGCCAGTGAGCATCTCGAACAGGATCGCGCCAAGGGCGAACAGGTCCGCGCGACCGTCGATCTCGTCACCGCGAATCTGTTCTGGCGCGAGATACCCCGCGGTCCCCAGGACAATCCCGGTCAGTGTCGACGGCCCCTCGCGCGCTGGGTCGTCGTGCGCAAGCTTGGCGATCCCGAAATCCAGAATCTTCGTGAGTCCCGTCTGCGTGAGAAAGATGTTCTCCGGCTTCAGATCGCGATGCACCAATCCGGCAGTGTGCGCCGCGACGAGTCCGCGACCGACGTCCGCAGTGATTCGCAGGATGTCTTGGAGTGGCAGCGGACCACTCTCGATGCGCGCTCTCAAGGTGCCACCGTCGAGAAGCTCCGCCACGAAATACGGGCGACCGTCGACCGATCCCACATCGTAGAGCCTGACGATGTTCGGGTGATCGAGCGAGGCGGTGAGCTGTGCTTCCTGAACAAAGCGCTCGACCCGTTGTGCGTCCGCGGTCCTGCCGGCGGCAAGGACCTTCAGTGCCACGTCGCGTCGCAGCCGGATATCGGTCGCCCGGTACACATCGCCCATGCCGCCACGCGCGAGCAAGCCGTCGATGCGATAGGGGCCGACCATCGTATTGGCCGCGAGCCGCGGTTCCTCCTGCGCCAAGTCCGCGGCGGCGAGCACGAAGGCAGGCGTCTCGAGGAAACCGGGCAGATTCACCGACGCTGCCGCGAGCTCGTTCGCTTCGGCAGCGAGATCGGGGTGCTCGACCGCGAGCTGAGAATGCAGGCGTTCGCGTTCGCGGGCATCAGCGATCAGCCAGGCATTGTGCCAGTCCGACAATCGATTCCACTGCTCAGTCGTCATGCGGCAATCGTCCGGACTCACGATTCGACAGCTCGCGGCACAGCCAGGCGCGCGCGGTGTTCCAGTCGTTGGCGACGGTGCGCGACGACACGCCCAGCGCTTCGGCCGTTTCGTCGACGCTGAACCCGCCAAAGAATCTCAGCTCGACGACCTGGCTTGGCCGTGGATCGATGCGCGACAGCGCATCGAGTGCGTCGTTGAGCGCGATGACATCGACTTGAGGTCCGGGCGCGGAGACCGTTTCGTCGAGCGGAACGACGTCTGCCCGGTGGCCGCGTTTGGCTGCGAGCTGCGCACGGGCGGCATCTACCAATACCCGTCGCATCATGCGCGCCGTCGTTGAAAAGAAGTGTGCCCGGTTCTGCCAGCGGACCACGCGCCAGTCGAGCAGCCGCAGGTACGTCTCGTGCACAAGGTCTGTCGGCTGCCAGCTGCCGGCCCACCGTTCCCCGCCGAGCAGCTTCCTGGCCATCTCGCGAAGCTGACGATGGACCAGCGGCTCGAGCTGCTCCAGCGCATCCGCATCGCCGCGGCTCCACGCGTGCAGGAGGCTCGTCAGGTCCCCGTCCTGTTTCACACGGCAACTCTAGGCCACCGATTGGCGCCGATTGGGCACCGATACTTCAGCGCCCTTCTAGACGGGAGGGCCGAGTGCAGTTTTCGCCTCGAGATTCCGCCTGTTGAAGAAGAGAGGGAGGCACACATGCGTCACATGGGTTTGGCAGCGGGGATGGTAGCACTGGTCCTGCTCACAGCTGCGCAGGGGACCGGCGCGGTTGAACAGCACGGCGACAGGCTTGGACAGGGCCGAGAGTGCAGCGTGGCGACGCTGCGGGGCACCTACGGACTCCAGATTCAGGGCACGCGCCCGGCACCGCCGCCTGCACCGCCCGGGACGATTGAGTCCGTCATCGGCGTCAATATTCGCCACTACGACGGCAAGGGTAACTTCACGCAGATCGGCAACGACAAGGGGTCCGTCAGTGGCAGCGGCCCGGTGGACAGGGAGGGGTTCGGTACCTATCAGGTGAACGAGGACTGCACGGGCTCGCACGAACTGCAGATTCCGGGTGTGCCCTTCCTGGTCACCGACCGATTCGTGATCGTCGATCACAGCCGCGAAATTCGGAGCTTCACGGTGACCCCCACGCCCCTGATGGTGACGGGTGTATCCAAGAAGATCAGTCGATGACTCAACGGGCCGCCGCACTCGGGCGGCCCGGCGTTTTGAGATCGCTCTACGCTCAGAAGCTGGTTTGCAGCCGCATTTGAAAAAAGCGCGTGTGGCCAACCAGGGAGAAGCGGTCCAGCGTGCCGTAGCCGTACGCGAACTCGAGGCGGACCATATCGTCGAGGTGCCAGTTCAGCAGGGGCGTGAAGCGCCAGAACCGGCCGCCCCGGATGGGTCCGCTGTCGAGATCGATATACGAAACGCGCGTCACGATTTCCCACGCGCCTGCACCACCGTTGAAGACGGATCGCGCCGGCAACACGGCGTTGAAGTACCCGCCAACCTTGTTGTACGAGCGTGTTTCGCCAGTCACATTCCAGGCCACGAACACTTCGCCGCCGTGAAAATACGGATTGCCGTTGTCCGGCGCGTCGACCTTCTGGAACATCAGCTCCGAGCCAACCGTGAGCGGCCCCGGACGGTAGTAGATTTCCAGGCCCGTCATGGTGGTGGACTCGGCCTGGAACTTTCCGGTATCCACGAAGTACGGCGCCTTGTAGGCCTCGGGCCGTGACCGCGGCTGCAGCTGGCCGTCATCGGACGACGCGTATCGCATGGCCATGCCCAGGTGCAGCAGATTGCTGCCGTCGCCGCTGAGGATCGGCTGCCAGGCCACGCGGCCGATGAACTGGTGATCGGCAATCGAGAACGACTGGTCTTCTGAGAGCCAGTCCCCAAACGCACCGACGTTCCAGGTGACACGTCGCCTGGAGGCGTAGCCTGTCCACTTCACGCCGTCGGCGAGCAACTGAACGCTGGAGTCGTTCATCGGCATGCGCTCCATGCCCCAGCCGTGGTAGCCGACCATGATCTTGGACATCGAGAACCCCTCCTTCTGCCGGCCGACGAAAACGGAGCCGGTCATGCCGGGCGTCTCGAAACTGATGCCAGTCTGGCGCACGAGCCAGGCGTCATTCGCGTTGTCGTACATGAAGCCGGCCGACCACGTGACGTTCCGGTTGGGAAACTTGAGTCGTCCCTTGAACAGCATGCGGAAGTCCCGCATCTTCACGCCCGTCTCCAGGTCGGGGATTTGCTGATCGCTTGCGGTGTCTTGATCGTAGGCGCCGTAGTCCACCAGATAGCCCGCACCGAACCGGATGCTGGCCCACTTGCCGTCGAACTCGTTCCAGCGTGAGAAGCGGCGGGACCTGACGAGCACGTCTTCGTCGCCCGCTTCCGGAGGTGTATCGGTGGATTGGGGCATCGCCAGCGGCTGCTGGGGAGCCGGCGTGGCTGTTGTCGAGGGCGCCTGCGGCAGAGGCCCCGCGCCGTTGGCGTCAACCGCATAGAGACGCAACAGCGCCGCCAGGATGGGAATCAAGGCGGCGGTCATCTGTCCTGAGTCGACATGTCGATGTGACGAAACTCGATCGTTCACATCCTATACCCCCCAGGCTCGTGCGTGATCAGCGGGCGCGGCCGCTCGCCATTGACGCGCGCAATCCAAGGATGCCGACGGGCGACTGGGATACCCTGTTTGGCGTGCCAACCTGGCAGCGGTCGCTCGTTCGAGCGTCGATCATCGTGCTCCTTGTCGTCGGCGCCTACGGCCTCGTTCGCTTCAAGCGCTCGGAGCTTGTCGACTTCGTCGTGCCCCATCGGGCGGCCATACGGTACACGGCTCAAGAGCCGCTGTACAGGCCGGAGGATGGCCACTACCAGTACAAGTACTTTCCCGCGTTTGCCCAGGTCATGGTGCCTTTCACCTGGGTGTCCAAGGAAGTTGCACAAGCCGCCTGGTTCACGCTGACGGCCGCGATGTCCGTGGCGTTCGTGCGGCTGTCGCTCATCGCCTTACCCGATCGGCGAACGTCAACAAAGGTGCTCGCGTGGCTCACGGTACTCCTCACTGGGAAGTACTTCGTCAAGGAACTCGCGTTCGGACAATTCAACTTGCCCGTCGGGTTGCTGATGCTCGGCGCGGTGATCGCCGTGCAGCGAGGACGGGGGCTCATGGCCGGAGCCGCCGTCGCCGCCGGTGTGTTCGTGAAGCCGTATGCCCTCGTGCTGGTGCCGTGGCTAGCCTGGACGTCTGGATGGCGTCCGTTCGTGACCTTCACGCTGGTGATGGCCGCCGGCCTCCTGCTGCCGGCCGCTACGTACGGCTGGGATGGTAACGTGACGCTGCTGCAGGAGTGGTATCGCACGGTGACCTCTACCACGGCGCCGAACCTGCTCACGTCGGACAACATTTCGTTTGCCTCGATGTGGGCGAAGTGGCTCGGGCCGGGCCCTTTGGCCAGCAACCTCGCGCTCGGCTCGGCGGTGATCGCCATGGCGGCGGGCGGAGTCGTGATGTTGTTGCGCCGGCGGGTGGCCGAGCCGAACTACCTGGAGGCCTCGTACTTCTGCGTGCTGATTCCGCTGCTGTCGCCGCAAGGGTGGGACTACGTGCTCCTGCTCGGGTTGCCCGGATACATGGTTCTCGTCGATCGATGGCGCGATGTGTCGATGTCGTGGCGAGCGATCAACCTGGCGGCCTTCTTTCTCACGAGTTTCATGATCTTCGACCTGCTGGGGCGCACGATCTACATCGGCCTCATCGAGCTGGCTGCGGTCAGCGTGGGCACCGTGCTGGTGGCCGCCTGTCTCATCCACTTGCGATGGAAGGCCCTCGCATGAGTGGCGCTCTCCGCCTCTGACATGGCAGTGCGCTTGCGCCGGTTGGCCATTCTTTCTTTCATCGTGATCGGGGCCGTCGCCTATACGGCGCGAATCCGGCACGAGATGATCGACTTTCGCACCTGGCGCGTGGCGGCCGTGCGAGTGCTCGAGGCCGAACCGCTCTACCGTGCGGAGGACGGCCATTACCAGTTCAAGTACCTGCCGATGTTTGCGCTCGTCATGGCGCCTTTCGGCGCAGTCAGCCGAGACGTCGGCCAGATGATCTGGTTTGCGATCTCGGTCGGGCTCCTGGTGGCCCTGCTGCGCTGGTCGGTGATGGCGCTCCCCGACAGGCGCCTCTCGACGCGGATCCTCGTGGCGATCACATTCGTCCTGATGGCGAAGTTCTATTTGCACGAGTTGCAGCTCGGGCAGGCCAACCTGCTGCTCGGCGCGCTGCTGGTGGCGGCGCTCCTCGCCATTCAGCACGATCGGGCGGCCACTGCCGGAGCGCTGGTGGGCGCCGCCGTGTTCGTCAAGCCGTACGCCCTCATCCTGGTGCCGTGGTTGATGGTCATGCAAGGTTGGCGAGCCACCGCGACGGCTGTGAGCGTGGTCGCCGCCGGTGGGTTGTTGCCCGCGGCTGTCTATGGCTGGAGCGGCAACCTCGATCTGTTGCGTGGATGGCTGCACACGGTCACGGACTCGACGCTGCCGAACCTGTTGGGCAACGACAACGTGTCGATCGCCTCGATGTGGGCGAAGTGGCTGGGGCCCGGTTCATTGGCAACCGCGCTCACGTTGGTGACCCTGGTTGCGACCATGCTCCTGGTGATCGCGACCTGGCAACGAAGGCGGGGAGTGGCGGCGCCCGACTACCTCGAGTGCGCACTGTTGATGCTCCTCATCCCGCTCGTGTCGCCGCAAGGCTGGGACTACGTGCTGTTGCTCGCGACGCCTGCCGTGGTCTGCGTGGTGGATCGCTGGCGCGAATTTCCAGCAGTGTGGCGATGGGCACTTGGTCTCGCCCTCACCCTCATGGGCCTGACGATCTTCGACATCATGGGCCGCACGTTGTACGGCCGCTTCATGGCGCTGTCGATCGTCAGCGTGTGTGCGCTGACCATTGCCGTGGGCCTGGTTCATGCGCGATGGCGTCGTCTCGCCTGACCCCAGGCACTCAGGGCCGACGCGCGTAGATGCCTCAAATCCTCATCGCGCGCGCGGGATCGATGAGCGAGGCTCGTCGCGCCGGCAGCCAGCTGGCCGCCACGACGACCAGCAGGAGCACGGCCACCGCCATCACGAGCGTGATGGGATCCTGCGGCGCCACGCCAAAGAGCAGCGTGCGCGCAAACCGGCTGCTGGTTGCCGCACCCACGAGGCCGATCGTACCGCCGGCGGCGGCGAGCACCAGCGATTCCACCACGATCGACCGTGCCACCCGGCGCGGTGACGCTCCGAGCGCCATCCGGAGCGCAATTTCACGACGCCGTTGCATCACCGTGTAGGCCAGCAGGGCGTAGACCCCGCCAGCGGCGGTGATGAGCCCGCCAACCGCGAAGAGCGTGATCAGCAGCATCGCGAATCGATCGAGCTGCACCGCATCGCCGAGCAGTTGCTCCATCGTCGTCACCGAGTGCACCGGTTGATCGGGGTCGACACGAAGCGCGGCGGCGCGCGCCGTCTGGGCCACGGTCATCGGATCGAGGGTCGTCCGCGCGATCACGTTCAGGACGAGGTACGGGTTCTGCGCGTGTGGGATGAAAATCTCTGGCACCGGCTCGCTGCGCGGGCCGTCGTGGCGATCGTCACGCACTACGCCGACCACTTCATAAGGATAGGGCCCACGCTGGTAGTCGAGAACCAGGTTACGGCCAATCGGGTTGTCGGTGCCCCACGTGTCGCGCGCGAGTGTCTCGTTGACCACCACCACGCTGGGAGCGGCACCGTCATCACGGTTGGTGAACTCGCGTCCCGCAATCACACGCCGGCCCAACGTCGCGAAGTATGCGGGGGTCGCCATCCGGATACTGGCGTGCGGCGCCGCGTTGTCGTCCGGCGGGGCGTGCTCAGGCCAGTACGGCCGCGTGAAGTCGGAGCCGATCGTGCTCATCGGCAGCGACGTCACCGCTGCCACGGACTCAATGGCGGGAACCTCGCGCAGGGCATCGAGCACGCGGCGGTAGTAGTCGGTGGTCTGCGTGCCCGTGCGATACCGCGCGGCATCAGGCGTGATCCGCAACACCAGCAGGTGGCTCGTGTTGAAGCCGACATCGACCCGGCGTAGTTCGGCAAAGGTCCTGGTCAGCAACCCGGCGCCGACGAGCAACATCACGGCCGCCGCAATCTCGGCTACCACGAGTCCCGCGCGTAGCCGGCCCGACCCACTCATCGAAACGGCCGCGCCGTCTTTGAGCGCCCCCGCAATCGGCGTGCGGCCGGCGCGAACGGTCGGCACGGCGTTGCCGACCGCGGTGACCAGCAGCGCGAGCACGGCAGCGAAGGCGGCGACCCGCGCGTCGAGGGACACCTCCTGCAGGCGCGGAATGCCGGCGGGCGCGATCGACAGCGCCGCGTTCACCCACCACGCCGTGAGGACGATCGCGATGACCATCGTGAGGATGGCGCTCAACACGCTTTCGGCGATCAACTGGCGCGTGACGCGGCTCCCGCCGGCGCCGAGCGCCAGGCGAATCGCCACCTCCCGCGCGCGAGCGACACCACGCGCGATGGCCAGGCTGGCAACGTTCGCGCAGAGCAGCAACAGCAGGCATACCATCGCGGCAAACACGAGGAGCAGCTCCATGCGGCTGGTGCGGGAGATTTCATCCGCGAGTGGAACGAGCTGAATACTCCAACCGGCGTTGGTGCCTGGATGTTCGGAGGCCAATCCGCTGGCCAGGGTCTGCATGCGCGCCGACGCGCCCTCGATGGACATCCCTGCTTTCATCCGGCCGACGACGGGCAGGAACCGGGCGTCGCGAGGGTAACCGTTCGGAAACCGCGGGCCGCGGTACGACGTCCGCATATCCCACGGCGCCCAAAAGGCCGCCGCCGCGTCGGGCACCGCGAAGTCCTTGGGCATCACGCCGATCACGCGCCAGTCGCGGCCTTCAACGGAGACCGTCCGGCCCACGACCTGGGGATCGGCGCCGAGCGTTTGCCACAGGTGATGACTGAGCACAATGACCGGCTCGCCGCTGGACGGCTGCCGCGACGTGATCGACGCGGCGCCTTCGAATTCGTCCGGAAGGAACGTGCGGCCAAGGTGTGGTTGACGACGATACACGTCGAAGAAACCGCGTGTGACATGCACCCCGGCGATCGGCGTGCCGCCGTCGCCGGCCCGGAGGGTGGCCGACACCGACAGCATCGTGGTGATGGAATCGAACGCATCATTGCGGGCGACCCAGTCGAGGATGTTGCCAGGAGACCCGCCCTCGCGCAGACGATCCTGGCTGACGTTCGATTCGAACATCATGACCAGCCGATCGGGCTGATCGTAGGGAAGCGGCCGCAGCAGCGCCGCATCGACGAACGCGAAGAGCGTGGTGGTTGCCGCAACGCCAAGTCCGAGGAGCAGTGACGTGCCGAGGGTGACCCCCGGCGACCGCACGACCGCCCGCAGGGCCTGTGCGAGATCGTGCCTGACGCCGGCGAAGATGAAATCCCAGAGCAGGGCGAGCCACGTCGTGGCGAAGGCGACAGGCCCATGCGCGCGGGCCGCGTTGAGCAATTGTTCGCGGTCTTCCCGGATGGCCCGCCGATCGGCCGTCATGCGCGAACCACCTTTCTGAGCGCACGACTGGCGCGGGCGTGCGAGACAATCGCCTCGAGGCGCCGCACCTCGGCATCCAACACGCGCTTGCCGTGCGCCGTGATCGCGAAATACCGGCGCCGCTCATCGTCTTGTTCGGCGGCCGGGCGGTGTTCCGACTCGATGATCAAGTCGCCCTTCTCGAGTTCGCGCAGGAGTCCGTACAACGCCGCGGGCCACAGGCGGACCTGGCCCTCGGTGCGCTCGGCGACTTCTTGCATGATGCTGTAACCATGGCGGGGACCGTCGGCTACCGCCAGCAGGATGTGGAGCACTTTCGGCTTCAGCGGCAGCAGCCCGTCCACGCTTCTCGGCTTGTCTGGCATCGTGACCGAGACTATATATCATTCGATATATACCTTGAATAGTTTCTATTCGGCCCGGGCGGGGGGCGGCGGCGGAGGCTCGCCGCATCGCGCGGTGGTAGACTGCGCGCCATGCGACGAGTCACGGTGCTGCTGGTGTCTCTCTTGCTGTGCCCGGCGTGGCTGGCCGGTCAGGGCGACGATCGCGCGGGGGCGACTGCGACCTTCGAGGCGTTCTATGGCGCCATGAAGAAGGGCGATGCGGCCGCGGTGATGCAAGCGGTGGCGCCGGACGCGATCTTTCTCGAGTCTGGACGCCAGGAGACGCGCGCCGAGTACGCGAGCGGGCACTTGCCCGCCGACATCGAGTTCGAGCGCGCGGTGAACGGCAAGCGCGGGCCGCTCACCGTGAACGTCGTCGGCGAGGCCGCGTGGATCAGCGCGATGACCGAGTACGAAGGGACCTTCAAGGGCAAGCCGGTGAACTTCGTGCTCGCGCAGTTGATGGTCCTGACCCGGACTGGCGGCCGGTGGCAGATTCGGAGCGTGCACTGGTCGTCGCGGCAGCGATGAGACGATTCAGGCCGTTTCGGGCCCCGGCACGGCCACCCTGCAGGCATTCTCCCGTTCGGGCGCGCATTAGGGTATGATGGTTCGCTTGTTCCCAGACGTAAGCCAGCGTTGATCCAGCGCCCGGCCACCGGCAGCGTTGGACTACCAACTCCTTCCTGCCTACTACGTTCGTTCCCTGGATCCCGAAGGAATCGACTATGGCTTCTCTCAACGGCACCATCAAGCGTCTCGTCTCCGACAAGGGTTTTGGCTTTATCCTCGCCTCGGACGGCACCGAATACTTCTTCCATAACTCGGCTTGCACCGGGACGCGCTTTGATGAGCTGCGTGAAGGCCAGGCAGTGACGTTCGACGTCGGCAAGGGTCCCAAGGGTCCCCGCGGCGAAAACGTTCGCGTTGTGTAACTGGCATCGATGACGACTGCCAGCCTCGAAGCACTGATGCGTAATCTCCTGCTGCATCGCCAGCTGCCGTTCACGTTTCATTCAGTGTCGGCCGCCGTCAATGCCTGGGACATCGTGGTTCGAGACAGTGCCGGCGCCACGCTTTTGCTCACGGTGCCAGCCGGCCGGCCGATCGACGTCCGCACTGCCATTCAAGACCAGCTCGAAACCGCCGTCGAAGACCCCGCCCCCCGGTAGCGGGCGCGGAGGCTCAGAGACTTGGTGTCGCCGTCTTCACAGCGACTTCAAGTATTCCACCAGGTCCGCCTTTTGGGCCGCCGTCAAGTTCAGTCCGAACTGGCGGTCGTAGTGATTGACCACCGACAATAGATCCGGCGCGCTGCCATCGTGGAAGTACGGCGGATGCTGCTGGAGGCCTCGTAACGGCGTCGTGCGGTACTTGCCGGTTGCGCTCCTCGCCGCGTAGCGCGCATCCATGCCCACTTCAACGGGATCGTGGAGCAGCGGCACCCACCATCTCGGGCCACTCAGAACGTCGGTGAACGCCGGTCCTCGATGGCAGCTGTCGCATCGGGCTTCGTTGCGGAACAACTCGCGCCCGCGACGCGCCGCGCGTCGATTGAAGCTTCCGTCCGGTGGCTCCGGTGTTCGCAAGCTGAGTTGATATTGAAGCAGAGCGCGAAGCTTCGGCGTGACGAGGTCGGGCGTCTGCGTGATGAAGAGATCGAGGCGCGGATCCCTGAACGTGCCCTGGCCGCCCATCTGGCCAACGCCGACGTAACTGTTCCAGTAGGAGATCGGGCCGTCTCCGGTGAAGGTCTCGAAGCCGACGCGCTGCAATCCGTAGATCGGCGGGATGACGATGGGGAGTGACGGGTTGTTCAGCGGCACGATGCTGGTGCCGTCGAACGCATGATGCCGCGGATCGTACTTCCCGGGCCCCCACGTCCGGAACTCGGCCTTGGTCGCCTCGTCGAGCGCGGGCGACAGCGCAAGGATCGCGCCCACGTTCAGGCTGGTGTTGGCCCAGCCGTCGAGCCGCCTGCCGATGCTTGGCGCCAGCGAATCGTCTACCGTCGAGTGACACAAGGCGCAAGTGATGCCGAGCGCAGTCAAATGGCCGCTCTCGTTCACCTGGCCCTTGAGACCGACAACAGCATTCAATCTGAGCAAGTCGATGGTCACGGCAGGGTCGGTGAGATCGACCCGCCCGGCGCGCAGTGCGGCCCTCAACCTCCTCGGCAAGGCATCGACGTCGACCTTCAGTCCCACCTCGAGCGCCGTGGCAGGGGCCACGGTCGCCACTGCCTCGTGCATGCGCAGCGTCTCGGTCCACAACTGTTCATCACCGAACGTGTCGAAGCGGAAGATCTCTTGCCCATCGCGATGCTTCTCGCGGTGGTCCTTCTCGTCAGTGATGGTGCCCGATGCCGCGAGCGTCATCGGTGAATTGCCTGAGATCGTCAATCCCATCGCGAGAGCGAAGACGAAGAACGCGGTCGTGAGGTGACGCATGACGAAACGCTCCTTTCCGATCAATAGAGTCGGAAAGGGCGGCAAAGGTGACAGCGTTGCGATGGAAAAATTGCAGACGAGGCGGCGGCAAAATGGGTTCGCGCCGCCTACGGGCGCCGCCTCGGCCAGACACGCGCGTAGACATGTGCGACGGCCGGTGCGAGCACTACCGCTGCGATAAGGACGATGAACACGCGCAGCAAGACCAGGTCGACAATGCTGCGCAAGTCGTCGACGACGATGGCACGCTCACTTCGGAGGGTTCCCACCGCTCCGCCCAACTCGCGAATCACCTCGGCAATCGCCGCTCGGCGCTCGGCCGTTGCCCATTCGAGCGTGGCCATCCGCTGCAGCTCGACCTCGCGTAGCAAGGCATTGCGCTCTGCCGCAAATGCGCCGACGATGGCGGCAATGGCCTGTTCCCGCTCGACCGACAGGGCTTCCATCACCAGCGCACGCTGCCGGCTCGTTTCCTCGAGGATGATCTTCCGCTCGTTCTCGATGATCGGCGCAATGGTTTCGACGGTGGACGCCATGCGATCCGCGGCGGTCGCGGTCGTATGCAGGTCGCCCAGCATCGGCCCGAACTCCTGGGCGCTGAGCATGTCGGTGCGCATCAGGTCAGCTTCGCCGCGCATCTGCCGCGGCAGATCGGCCAGGTAGATGCGCATCTGCTGGGAGAGGCTGATGGCCACTTCCTCCATGGTGCCCACCGACTGCACCACGTCGCCCGCCTGACGCGTTTGTTCGGAGAAGCGCGCGATGGGAGATTCGCGGACGAAGGTGATGTCGCGGAGCGGGTAGTCCACGAGCCACGGGTCAATGATGCGTTTCTCGAACTCGCCGCGAGCCTCAGGCGACATGGCGACGGACGCGGCGATCACGCGTACCTGTTCGAGAAGTCGCCCTGAGACCGCGACCGCTTCGTGCTGGAAGGTGCCGAAGACGCTGGCGCCGGCGCCGCTGCTGAAGAGGTGATCCATCTGCCGCGCAAACGTCCACGCGTCGACCAGGCCGCTCACCGGCTCGAGCCGGAAGCACGCTTTTCGCATCTCGGGGATGGCGCGGACCCGCCAGAGCAACGCGTTCCGCCGGACGGTGGCGTCGGTCGCACGTCGCTCGATCGCCGTGGCCGCGAGGTCGACTTCCGCGGCGAACGTAATCGAGTACTCGTACAGCCGCTGCCGCAGCGCTTCAACGCGGAAATCGGATCGGATCTCCGGCCAAGGCTGCACATCGGCCCGCGGCGGGGTCTTGTTCAGGCCGGTGCAGCCCACAACTGCGCACAGCACAAGGCATCCGGCCACGCGTCGTACGGGCATCCTGTACATCCGTTTGACCTCATCGCGACGGTCGGTCCCGGGGGATGCCACGCAGGTTAGCAGATGTAAAGGCCGGTTTCGGATGGATCGAAGGATCAAT
>JALDXK010000082.1:0-14800 GCA_032155105.1 Acidobacteriota bacterium | reverse complement strand
CCGGGAAGCTGGCTGAGAGGTGTGATTCGCAACCGTGTGCTGGACGACATCCGCCACTACTATGCGGAACTGTCGGCCGAGCGCGAAACGGGGAACCAGCTCGCAGCAGACACGGCGGAGGTCCAGGTAGCCGACACGAACCCTCAGACCATTGGCCTCGTCCTGCGATTGATTGGCGCCATTCAAGCGCTGCCGCACGCGTTACGTGACGTGGCGCGCCTCCTGTTTCTCGAGCAGCGTACGCGCATCGACATCGCCAAGGAGCTTGGTCTTTCGTCCGACACGCTGCGAAAGCGAATCAGTCGAATCCGTGAACAGCTGGCAGACGAGTTCCGCCGACCGGTCGAGCCGTCGCCAGCCAGCCTGCCGTCGGACGCTGCCCACGAACGCGAGTCCCTTGCGAACCTCATGGAGGCGGTGGCGACGGTTTCCCGCACGGGTCGCACGATTCCGACAGCGGTGATCATCGAGACGTGGGCGGAGTGGCAACAGGAACAGCGGTCCCATGCTGCGCGCGCGTCATCGCCTAGATCCGTCACCGATTGGATCCAGGTCCTGACGAAGTGAGAGCCGAACGTGCGGTTCTCGAGCGTGACGCCCAGAACTTGGCGTGCGGCCAGCGGCGCTCCAGCCCGTAGTGGTAGGCACGGGTCTTCAAGTACTCATCGAACTCGGCTTCCACCAACCGCGCGTAGCGGTTGAGCGATGCGGGCTTGCCGCGCAGCCAGTCCAACGCGGCGAACGATCCCAGGAGCCCCGATCGCAGCGCCTTCACGACGCCCGCTGACGACAGCGGATCGAAAGTGGACGCCGCGTCGCCCACCGCCAGCCAATCAGCGCCGCAGATGGCATCCAGCCGCTGCGACGCCGCCGACCAGACGACCGGTTCGGCCTCCGGCTGGCCAACGCGCGCCCTCGTCAGGCGCGAGGCGCGCAGCCGCGATTGAAACCCGCGCGCGCGATGCAGGCCGTCGCGCCGCACTACCTCGGCATCGGCAAAGAAGATCACCATGACGCCGGCGTCAACAGGCGCGGAATACCACCACCCCTCGTTGACGGCTTCCACCATCGCGCCATCGGTCACGCCACGAGCCACGCAGCCAACGGCCGTCAGGGCATCGCACACGACCCGCCGCGCGCCGGCCCGCGTGGCAAACCAGGCGTGGCGGCCGCTGGCGTCAATCACAAATCGCCGCTGCGCCGGCGGCTCGTGAAGCACGACGACGTGCGCGGGCACGCATCCCCGCAACCAGGCATCGAAGCGCCCACGTTCGAGGTGCCAGCCATGACCGTGCATGCCGAAGACGAAGTCATGATCGTAGGGCGTTGGAGTGCCCCACGCGGCCCGCGTGGCATAGGAAGGACGGAAGTCGGCGGCGAGAAACGATTGCCAACATCCCAGTTGTTCGAGCAACCGCTGGGCGCCCGGTGCCAGCGTTTGGCCCATCTCCAGTGACGCGCCGTTCGAGACCAGGCACACACGCAACTCGGGATCGAGCCGGCTGAGCGAGATCGCCGCCGCGCATCCCGCCGGACCCGCCCCGACGATGGCGACATCGTACATTTAGGATTCGGGCGGCAACGCGCCTTGCCAGACAGCGATCCAGGAGCACACCACGCCCGCCGGCGCCACGCCACCAGTGCCGCTCGCATGAGGCACCGTGCGGACGATGGTGCCCGTGATCGCCGGCACCTGGTTGATCCCATTCGGCCAGGCGGGAATCACGAAACCGAGATAGTCGTACACCCACTCCTCGCCGCCCACGACACCGCGGCCCTGGAAGCGCACGACACCTGGATAGCCGTAGCTGATGGAGCCGTTCAGCGCGAGCGCCCAACCCGGCCCGAAGATGCGACCCTTGAACACACCCATCGGTGCGGGTTCGACGGCGATGGTGCCGAGGCCGAACTGCAGATCGTTGAACGAGGTCGTCAGATCGGCATCGTTCAGGAAGCTCCGGTACGTCCACTGGCCGACCAGGCTTCCAACGTCCGGTGTCTGGCTCATGGGCATATCCCTCCGGCTAGAAGCCATGTCTGTGTCATCTGCGGCCTAACTCGACGGTTCCACCATCACGAACGCGGGATCCAGGTTCTCGACGGTGGCGTCCGGGTTCTTCGCAACGAAGCTCAGGCTGGACCACGTCGTCACCATCGCCAGATCGCCGGCGTTGTTCTGCGCCGTTGGCGACCACGGCTGGTTGTTCACCTTCACCGGCCGGTGCGCCGGCCACCAGTACGTGGTCCACGACCATTGCAGCATGGGATCGCCGGTGCTCGAGGGGTAGAGCACATTCCAGTTCTCGTAAGTGACATCGATGTCCTGGCTCGTGCACTCGTTGAAATCCGATTGCCACGGCTGGGCGCTGTACTTGGTGACATCGCCGGGCTCCATGCCGTCGCTGATTCCGGGTTCGCCGGCCGTGCCTGTACCGGCCGATGGAACTGTCAGCCCGCCGATCACATAGCTCGCACTGGGCTTGATGCGATAGGGGCCGGCGTAGATGTTCGGGTTGCGCATGATCCACGCCGCCTCCGCGCCGGGACAGAATGACCCGCCCATCACGTTGCCGAGCACGCCGCGGTCGAGCGCCACGGCCTCCGGCGGATCAGCCGCAGGCATTTCTTCACGCTGCTCGTTGATGAACTTGCCGGCCGCCCACTGCCGCAGCAGGAACAGCATGGTCTCGGTCAGGCGCAGGAACTTCGCGGGGACGACGTTCGTCAGCGGGTTGTCGCCGCACAACAAGGGCATGCCAAACGGGCCTGTCACCTTGTTGTCCGAGAGACTTAACCTGTTCTCCTGGCCAGGCTGTCGCAGGACCTGGTAAGCGAACTGGCGAGCCTTGGCGCGGTAGTCGCGCTCGGCCGGATCCTCTCCCTCGTACGGATGAATGCTGATCACGTCGGGATCGAAATTGCCTCCCGACCCGCGTGCTGTCTGATGTGGATCGGCCCCGGTGAGGGCATCGAAATCCATGACCCACTGGTAATTGAAGGGCCGGCTGAGGATAGGCCAGATGTCGCGCCAGAACCGCGGATAGTAGTCCGGGTTCCACGTCGCCCTCTCATGCCAGGTTTGCAGTTGCGCAGGATCGGTTGGCCGCTTCCTGGCGCCGTCGAACGGCGGCTCGCCGTAGATCAGCGTGTCGTAACCGAATTCGCGCACCGACAGGTCGTAGACAAGATCGTCCATGGTGATGACGTCCACGATCTCCGGCGCGTAGCGCGGATAGCCCACGATGACCCAGGCCGGCACATCCACCGGCACAGGGCCGGGTTGCGGGAAGCCGGCCGGAATCGGCGCGCCATCGACGTGCGTCACCTCGATGACCAGCGATGCCGACACCGGCCCGTCCGACGTGTCGTCGAACCATCCGTCGTTGTTGGCGTAGTGCTCGATCTTCGGCTGCCCAAAGCCGGTGAGATACGACCCGGAGTTGCCGAAGCCGCCCAGCACCAACAACCGGTTGGCGCCTTCAACCGTCCGCGTGCTGCGGATCTCGCCGAGCGTATCGATCGAGTTGGGGGAAAGCGGCGGCGGAAAACTTCCGGTGCCCGGACTCGTCGCGCGTGCAAACGTCTGCACCCGCTGCCTGGCCTTGGTCCAGAGCACTGTGCGTGGTCCCGGATCGATCACGAGTTGCTGCCGGTCCTGCGCATTCACCACCGCGGGGTTCCGCAACGGATGGTCCGGACCGTAGCCGTGTTCGCCGGCCATTTCCTGGAACTGATACCAGGCGGCCTTCTTGTTGGCCAGGTACACGGTCCACTGAATGTCGGTGAGCGTCGCGGTCATCGTCTGACCGGACTTCTGCACCTGAACGGTGATGGTGTCGCCGAGCTTCAACTCGCGGCCATTTGGGCTTCTGTCGTCATAGACATAGATGCGAAACCGCGCGGCCTGCCGCCGGATGCGCCCCTGGTCGTCCTTGAATTTCTGTACGGGCTGTTCAACGCCGTTGACGACGCTGGCGTTGCCGTCGGCATCGCAGTCGATGGGCAGCCCGCCCGTGGTCTCGGCTGAGATGCAGAACGACGTGGGACTGTTGCCAAGCCGGGCCACACCGATGGCGGGGTGGATCTTGTAGGTGGTCTTCATCACGGTGGCCCTTAATCGAAGAAATCGAGGGAGACGGCGTCGAGATGCAGCGCATCGACGGCCGGCGTGCCGTCGGTGTTCAGCACGACCAGGTTGACCTCGAAGTCTTGCGCGCCCTGGCTTCGTAGCCTGCGTACCGTCCCGGTTGCATCAATGCGAAAATTTCCCGGCGTCTTGTGATGGCGCTTGCGGTGATCGAACTTGCGCTGCCGCTCCGGCGGCGGATCGCAGTGGCCGGGACCGCCGATGCAGAGGCCCGTGAACGCATTCAATTGACCCACGAATGCGTCGTTGCCGCTGGTGGGCGTATCGGCGTTGGCGCCGGGTTGATTCAGGTAGACGCGGATGTGGAAGCCGGCCCGCGTCACGTACCGCACGCGATGCAGGTGCACTTCCGCGCGGCGATGGGTGGCGGCCACGGCCGGATGCACCTCCGCTGGCGCTGACCGGAACCGCTCGATCGGCAGGCTGTTGTCCGTGCGGAAGAGATGCGCGGATTGCATGTAGGTGTAGCCCAACGCCGCGGTGCTGTCGGTCTCCTCCACGGTCATGTTCCAGGGGACGAGGACGGCGTTCGGATTGTCGGGACCCGTTCCCGGATGCCGCCGCTGCCACTCCGACCACAGGCGATCGCAGTTGGAATGGTGTCCCCAGAAGATGGGATCGAACGCCGTCGTGCCGGCGTTCACCATGTCGCCGGTGTAGGGCTCGACGCCGCCAAGGGCCCCACCGCCGGCGTAGTGTGGGTTGATGCCGCCGGAGAAGTTGTGAATCAGATTGTGCACGTTCTCCAGCGCGCCGAAGAAGTGATTGTCTTGCGGGCCGCTGGCGAAGGCGAAGAAGTTGTCGAGATCGAGGAGATGCTGGACGTCGTCCGAGGTCGGATAGCCCTCGAAGATGATGTTCTTGCTGCCGCCTGGCCAACGCTGATAGTGCCAGAGCGGATTGATGTCCTCGAGCTTCTTGCGGATCGCCATGTCGCTCGGCGTGTTCTTGCCGTAGTCGATCCCGGCCGCGGCGAACAGGCGCGCGCCCGAATCGTATTTCTTGTTCAGGATGGCGTGCAGGCCATTCAGGTCCGCCTCCGGCACCACCTTTCCTTGCCGCAGATCGTCGAGGCCCTGCTCGTCGATCCAGCATCGGTAGGCCTCGGGAACAATACCGTTGTCGAGCGGCTTGTCGCTTGCGGCATCGTCCAGTGAAATCGCCAGGTTGTCGCGGTAGAGCGGCATCGACCAGTCCCAGTACGGCAGCGTCACCGCCGGGTCGATGTCCTGCAACTGCTGTTCGAAGAGGTGGAGATAGGCGCGATGCCAGGTCAGGAACTCCTCCCAGGAGTGTTGGCAGTAGTTGCCGTGGATGCGTCCCCAATAGCCGAAGCTGCGCTCGTCCTGGTAATGCTGGTCGAGCGACTTCATGGTGCGGATGGCATGGCGGAACGCTCGCAGTTCCTCTTCGCCCAGGAACTCGATGTTCTTCCGGACTTTCACTTTTCCCGCCTCGTGGCGGAACATGTTCGACGTGGTTCCGCGGTGCAACGGATGCGCTTCATGGCCCTGCGCGAGCGCCCTCTTCTGATGCTCGCCGACCTCAGCGTGCACCGGCACATCCTGCTCCGGGCAGCCGTCGTCTATCCACTGCTCGATGAACTGGATGTCTGGTTCAGCGACGCGGGTGCCGCCCCACGGCAAGGGCGGAAACTGCGATCCGTCGAATGGGAACTGGCCGCGCAGCCCGCGGACGAGTCCCGACGCCGCACCCCGTCCCGCGCTCGCTGCGGCAACCGGCGCGTCCGGCGTCGAATGACAGCAGGAGCCGCCCGACGCGAGAGGTGCGGCCGTCGCTGCGGCTGCCGGTGCGATCAATGCCACACCGTACAACCTGGCCGACAGGAACTCGTGGAGCGGCAGGTTCCAGAAGCGTTCGTAACCCTGGTAGCTCGGCGCCGACTGTCCGGCAGCATCGTTCAGGATCTGCTTCACGCGCTGGTAGCGCGACCAGGACTTCCCCGGCTCACTGTTTGATTCGTCCGCCATAGTTCACCTGTGCTTCATCGCAGGCATGCCCGCTCCCCCACCGGTCGCCGTGATGTCGGGCACGATCTCGATGTTCAGCATCATCCCCGCGTCTTCGTGATCGAGGATGTGACAATGGATGACGAACTCGCCGATGTAGCGGTCGTAGCGAGTACGAATGTGAACCTGATAGTCGTTCTCTACGAAGATGGTGTCGCGGAACGTCTTGTACATCCCGCAGTACTGAACGGCCAACCCCAGCTTGTCCGGATCAATCGTGCCCGGCGGCTTGCAGTTGCCGTCGGCGTCGAAGATCGACTCCTGCGTCTTGCCGTCTGCGCCTGTGCGCGTCACGTCGATCACCTCGAACGGATTCACATGGATGTGGAAGATATGCGGCGCGCCCGACGAGGTCAGCAGCCAGTCGTCGGTCGTGTTGACCTGGCGAGTGATGTTCACCACCGCGGGATCGTACGACTTGTCATTAATCTGGAACTGGCCGGTCTTCGTGATCTGAAACGCGGCCACTTGCGGCTCGGCGGCCGGTGGCGCCGCTAAGTCGGTGAACGGCGCCCACGGCGTGAGATTGCCGCTCCGCAACTCCTCCCGAACAGGGCTGGGCAGCGTCGGGTTGCCGGCGTACAGCGCCTGCCGCACGTAGGTCTCGAGGTCGCCCGTCACGCGAGTGCCGCCGCGCACCTGGATGTACCCCAGCAGCGCGACTTGCGACGGCCCCTGCCCGCCTCCCGGTCCTTGTCCGTTGTTGGCGCTCGACGCGGCCGTGGTTGCCTGATCGATGAGGCAGTAGACACCCTCTTCCGGGAACGCTATCAACACATCGCTGCGATAGCCGGGTTGCAGGTAGTTCGAGGCGGTCGATCCCGGCGCGATCGGGCCGCTGAGCGTCCGCATCTTCGTGCGGGTCAGCCCGTCGGTGGCGATTTCGAACTGCGGAACCAGGTTCGTCGCGGGGCAGAGGGCGGTGACGTCGGCCACCTGCTCGTTGCGGTTGCCCACCAGCGCCGAGGTTGCAATCAGGTTGGGCGCCGCCGCCGGAGAGGCCGACCGCACCACCTGCAGGTTGAGGGTGTCGTGAATCCCAGCGTGCGCGAAGCGCCAGCGCTGAATCTCGCCCGCGGCGATGGTGATCGTCGGCTGCACCACTCCGTTGATACTGGTGAATCGCCCGTTCGTGTCCCAGATCGTCCCCGAGAACAGTTGCAGGCTGAAGTTCTCAACGGCCCCGCGACTGACGGGGTTGCCCGGGGTGGCCGCCGGACACGTCCAGGGTGCATTCGCCGGGGAGTCCTTGCCGGTGCCGGACTCGGCGTTATAGAGACCCTTCGTGGTGTAGATCTGCGTCCACTGGCCGGGGTCCTGGAAACAGCCATACGCGATCTGCTGGAACACGAACCGCTGCTCTGGCATCGGCGCACCGCGCGCGTCGCGCAGGATTGTGTCGATATCGGCCATGGGCCGTGGATTCTGAGGTGTTGGCGGCGTGTACGGCCGGTTGCCGCGCACGACCAAGAGACCCGCGGCGCCGCTGGCAACCTGCACCGCCGTCGAGCCGTGGCGGTGTGGGTGATACCAGAACGTCCCGGATGGATGGTCCGACGGGATGTTGATCTCGAATGGGAACGACGTCTGCGGCGCGATGTTCAGGAGCACGTTGTCGCTGTTGCCGGACGGCGACACGTGCAGGCCGTGCGTGTGCAGGTTGGTGGTATTGAAGCAGCTCACGCCGGGAGGCAATGCCAGACCTTTGGGCGGGGGTTGCTGGCACGTGGGATCATCCGCGGCCAGTCGGTTGTTCAGGTCCACTCTCAGCGTGTTGCCCGGCTCCACCTCGATCACCGGCCCCGTCTTGCAGCCGCCGTACGAGCGCAGCGTCAGGGCATCCACGCCCGTTGGCGACGCTTCCGGGTCGGGATTGTTGATCGTGAGATCGGCGCGGAAGAGATTCAGCGTCACCGATACGATGTTGCCGTCTCTCGACACGCTTCCCTGCGGATCGCATTCCTGCGGTCCCGGCACGACGGTCGAGGTGGCTGCCCCTGGCGGTCCAGATGGCGAGGTCGGCCGCAACACTGGTGGTTGCACAAACGGATGAGCCAGTGTCTCGGCGGGTGGTGTCTCGGCGGGAGGCTGAGCTGGCGTTTGGCTGCACGCGGGCAACAATGCGACGAAGACCAGCAGTGGTCGAATCATCTTGTGCCTCCTGATGTTGACGAACGGCAGAGTCTACAACACCGATCGACACGTGCCATCACGATTTCCGAAGCTGATGCGTAAACGGTGACGGTGTTACGACGATGCGCGTGCCCGGCGCCTCGTGAGCTTACGTTCGCCGTAACGACTTTCGCGCGCCGCCTCCTCACGCTCGAGCAGGATCCTCACGCTGTCGATAAATCGCGCGATTCGAGCACGCGAGTGTGGCATCCAAAATGCTCGCAGGCGACATCTGCATAACGTCCCCCCAAGCTTCTGCGCGCCGCTCCTGCTTGTAACGACGGCTCAGGTAACCAATCGGGAACTCCAGCAACCTCGGAGGCATGATGATGAACAGGCGTCGTGTCAGTGCTGTGGTCGGTGCAATGAGTGCGGTCTTCGTGTTGTTCGTCCCACAACTGGACCCTGGCACTGCCCCGACGATTCGTCCCATCATTCGCGTCAACACCGATTGGTGGAGCGGAGTGCAACGCGGCCTGGCGGCAAACGAATATCACCCGCGCGCGAATCACGCCGGCTTGCAGGCCGCCAACCGCGCACACAACCTGCGCACGTACTTCGACGGCTCTGGCATTCGCGTCCACGATCGAATAGCAGCGGTAAGCACCGAGCTCGTCGGCCTGTCGCTCGTTGGGATGGGACGCGCCGACCGCCTTCGTCCGGTGCAGGCTGGCACCGTGCTGCAGGTCCAGGGCCGCGTGGAGATCCGCCGCGCGGGCGTCACCGAATGGTACGAGAACTCCGCGCGGGGACTCGAGCAAGGATTCACGATCGAGTCGCGAACGGAAGGACGTGCGCCGCTGATGCTCGACCTGGCCGTCGACCATGCCCGGGCGCACCTTCGCGGCAACGCCATCGAGTTGTGGACGGATGCGGGGCGCAGGCTTGAATACAGCAAGCTGCTGGCCGAGGATTCGCGTGGGACGGTGCTGGCATCGCGGCTCGAAGTCCCTTCGCCCGATCGCGTGCGGCTCGTGATCGAAGACGCCGACGCGATCTACCCGTTGCTGATCGATCCCCTGATCACCGGACAACCCGACGCGCGCCTCGAATCGAACCAGTCCGATCCCGAAGGACACGGGACGCCAGAGTTCGGGTTCAGCGTGTCGTCGGCGGGCGACGTCAATGGCGACGGGTTCGACGATGTGATCGTCGGCGCGCCCGGGTGGGACGGTGGACAGCAGGGCGAGGGCGCGGCCTTCGTCTTCCTGGGCAGCGCCGGTGGCATCGTCGGTTCCGATCCCTCGACCGCGCAGGCGCACCTCGAATCCAATCAAGCGCTCGCGGCATTCGGCGTCAGCGTCTCGAACGCAGGCGACGTCAATCGCGACGGCTTCGACGACGTGATCGTCGGCGCGAATTTCTACGACAGCGTGCTGCCCGGCACGCAGCTGGCTGTGGAAGGCGCCGCGTTCGTGTTTCTCGGGAGTGCCTCAGGCATCCAGGGGAGGGATCCCGCGACGGCGCACGCGCGCATCTTCTCGGACGATAACGAAGCCGAGTTCGGCGAGCAGGTCGCCGGCGCCGGGGACGTCAACCGCGACGGCTTCGATGACGTCATCATATCCGCGCCGCACCAGGGGCACCCCTTTCCTCCTGACACCGGCATTCCTCCCAACGAGAAATCGGGGGAGCATGGGGCCGCGTTCGTGTTGCACGGCAGTGCCCAGGGCATTAACTCTGGAACGGCGATGGTCACTGCCGACGCCGTCCTCCTGCCCTACCAACTCGGGCCCGTCGATCCCGTCGTGCTCGCGCAGTTCTCCAGCGTCGCGGGCGCCGGCGACGTCAACGGAGATGGATTCGACGACATCCTCGTGAGCGGCGACGATGCATTCCTCTTCATCGGCAGTGCCGCCGGTGTGGTGGGCCGCGATCCAACGGCCGCGCAGTCGCGGGTGCGAAGAGACGATCTGGCCCAGGGATTCAAGGTGGCCGGCGCCGGCGACGTGAACGGCGACGGCTTCGATGATGTCCTGCTCGGTTCACCAAGGCGGCAGTCCGTTCTGTTTTCGAGCGATGAGAAGGGCGCCGCCTTCGTCTTCCTCGGTGGCCCCGGAGGCATCGTCGGCGAAAACGCGGCCGACGCGCATGCCTCGGTGTTCGGTAGCCTCGTCGCCGAGTGGGTTGGACACAGCGTTGATGGGGCGGGCGACGTCGATCGCGACGGGTTTGCAGACATCGTGGTCGCAGCCCGCGTCTACCCGGGCAGCCTCGCCAACGAAGGTGTGGCCTACCTGTTTCGCGGCAGCGCGCAGGGCATCACTGCCCGATCGCTGCTCGACGCCGACGCGCGCCTCGAGGCCCCACAGTCCGGCGCAGTCGTCAAGGGCACAACCGCGTTCAGCGTCGCCGGCGCCGGAGACATCAACAACGACGGCTTCGACGACGTGATCATGGGGAAGGGATTCTTCGACGCGGGTCAGGTGGATGAAGGCGCGGCGTTCCTCTATCTCGGCGGCCCGTTTCCGGCGAATCCCAACCAACCGCCGGTGGCGGCCGCAGGAGCCGACCAGAGCCTGTTCGACGTCGATGGCGATGGGTTTCACCAAGTCACGCTGAATGGCACGGCATCGTTCGACCCGGACGGAGTGATCGCGAGCTACGCCTGGTTCGAGGGCGAGACGCTGCTCGGCACATCGGCGGTGATCACCGCGACGCTCTCAACCACCGGCGATCACACGCTGGCGCTCGTCGTTACCGACGATGACGGCGCCTCGGTGGGTGATCCGGTGACGGTGCGCGTAGACAAGGTGAGCGATCCGCTCGTGCTCTCGGAGACCTTCGCATCCGGATTCACTGCGTGGCAGAGCGGCGGCGACGCGGCGCTGTCGACCGTCGATTCCTTCCCCACCCCGCCGCAGGTTCGCTTCGGCGCTGCCGGCGCGTTTCTCCGGCGCGCGATCACCCTGCCCGCCGGCAGCACTGGCATCACGCTGGACGTGTGGATCAAGGCGATCGAGTTCGCGAGCCAGGATGAGTTCCGGATCAACGTCAGCGTGGATGGCGGGCCGTTCACGACGATCAGGACGCTGACGACCGCCGACAACAGCGACACGTACGTCTTCTACGGCGGGACGGCGATCCCGCTCGGTCACTCGTGGTTCCCGGCCACCGCGTCGAGCATCGTGCTCGAATTCGAATCGAGGACGACCACGGGTCTGACCTTTATCGATGACGTCAAGGTGAGAGCGCTCGTGCCACCACCGGCCGCGTGGGGCAATTCCCCGTCGCTGTCGTCGCTCACAGTGACGCCCTCGAGCGTGACGGGCGGAACCAGCACGATCGGAACGGTGGCGTTAACCGCGGCGGCGCCGAGCGGCGGCGTCGTGGTGTCGCTGTCCGACACCTCGGCGACCGTCTCGACGCCATCGACTGTGACGGTGCCCGCCGGCGCGACCAGTGCGACCTTCACGGCCACCACGACCGCGGTCGCAATCACGACACAAGTGACGCTGACCGCCACCGTGGGTAGCGCCAGCAGCACCGCCGGCCTCACGGTCACGCCCGCCGGCGGTGGCGGCGGAGCGCCGACGTTCAAGAACCCCGCGGGCAACGCGCCCGACAGCGGCGGCGACGGCAACGGCTTCCAGTCGAGCGCGACAAACGCCTACGGCGACGATACGTCGGTCGCGACCGACACGAACAGCGGGAGCGGCACGAGTACGTCCTGCACGAGCACCGGAAAGGATCGCCACCGCTTCTACGACTACGGCTTCGCGATTCCCGACGGGTCCGTGATCGCCGGCATCGAAGTGCGGCTGGATGCGCGGGCCGACAGCACGTCGGGGGCGCCGAAGATGTGCGTGCAACTGTCATGGGATGGCGGCACCACCTGGACGGCGGCCAAGGCCACGCCCACGCTCGGCACGAGCCTGGCCACGGTCACGCTCGGCGGAGCGACCGACACGTGGGGACGGACGTGGAGCCCGGCGAACCTCTCGAATGCGAACTTCCGCGTGCGGGTGATCAACGTGGCCAGTTCGACCTCACGCGACTTCTTCCTCGAGTGGGTAGCGGTACGGGCGCACTCGACCGCAAGCGTTCCTGCGGCCGTGAGCGCGGTGAGCCTCAGTCCGGCTTCCGTGACCGGTGGCACGTCGTCCATGGGTACGGTGACGCTGGCCGAGGCAGCACCGGCGGGTGGCGCGGTAGTGTCGCTCGCGAGCAACAACGCGGCCGCATCGGTGCCGGCGAGTGTCACGGTGCCGGCAGGCGCGACGAGCGTGACCTTCACGGCCACCACGACGCCGGTGACCACAACGACAGTGGTGACGGTGACCGCCACGAGCGGCACCACGAGGACGGCTGATCTGACCGTCACGAACAACGCGCCCCCGGTGGCCGTTGCGGGTCCCGATCAGACGCTCACGGAAACGGACGGCGACGGCCTCGTCGTGGTTGCCTTCGACGGGACCGGATCATCCGATCCAGACGGCACGATCGTCTCGTACTTCTGGCGCAAGAACGGCAACCCGTTCAACAACGTGGCGGCCTTCAGCATCGCGCAGCCGATTGGCACGCACACGATCGAACTGACCGTCACGGACAATCACGGCGCCACCAGCACCGACACGGTGGTGATCACCATCGTGCATCCGCCGCCGCCGCCCGGTAACCTCCCGCCGGTGTCGAATGCCGGCCCAGATCAGACCGTCACCGATACGGACGGCGACGGCATCGCCAGCGTGCTGCTCAATGGCGCCGCCTCGTTCGATCCCGACGGCGCGATCAGCGGCTACGGCTGGTACGAGAACGGCGTGCAGATCGCCTCGGCCTTCGGCGTTGGCGTGCCGCTCACCGTGGGCGTGCACACCATCACGCTGTACGTGTCGGACGAGCATGGCGCCAGCGACACCGACACGGTGGTGATCACTGTCAACGCCGCCCCTGATCCGCCGCCGATGGGCACGATGACCCTCACCGTCACGGGCCGCAGCGGCCAGCGCGTGACCTCGAGCCCGGCGGGCATCAACGTCGCGGTGGGCAGTTCCGGATTCGCATCGTTCGCGATAGGTACGTCGATCACGCTGACCGTCTCGAACGGACGCGACGCCGTCTGGTCGGGCGCGTGCTCGAGCGGAGGGAACAAGCGGAGGACGTGTACGTTCACGCTCAACGGCAGCGCCTCGGTCACCGCCAACGTGCGGTGAGGCGGCGACGTCAGACCGAGGTGTTGCGAATTCCGTCCATCACGTAATACGTGCGGTTGGCCGCGTGATGACCGATCAACGGGAAGACGTCGAAGCCGTCGAAATATGGCGAGTACCGAGCGCGCACCTCTTCGGGCGTCGTGAAGAACCGGACGTGGCTGTGATAGTCGAAGTTCGGCACGGTGCAGATGGCGCGGGTGCCCGGCTGAAACTGACCAATCACCGCGATGTCTTCCGGCACATGCTCGAGGACTTCCATGCAAATCACGACGTCATGCGGAGTATCGCGACACAGCGTGGTGGTGGTCGCGTCGTCAACATGGAAGCGCCCCTGCGGGCACGCCTCACGCGCCATCTTCACCGCATGCTCGCTGAAGTCCAGTCCGTCGTAGTCGGTGATGTCGGCGAGGGTAAACAGGCAATTCGCGAACTGCCCTGGTCCCGAACCAATGTCCACGACGCGCCGCAACCGATCTCGGCGAATGCGATCGGCAATCACCGTCCAGATCGGGTAGTAATGCGATCGCCAAAACGGCTCCGCGTAACTGGGGATGGCCTGGTAGGCGGCGTCGTACCAGCGTGCATCCGCGACCCCTTTTACTGGCGGCGGCACGCTCGGCTTTCCGAGTGCGCGTTTCGCCCAATGCCGGAACTGCGCGTACGCGATCGAATCGGTGAACGAAGCCATGCAGATATGCTATTCCGCGTCGCACGTCTGGCGGTCTGCAAAATTTGACGGCTCGCAAGAGGAACGGCGGTTACGCTCGAGCTGCGTTGTCTTGAACGCCGCTTTCAGTGACACTGCGCCGATATGAGCGCAACGAAACTTCGCACCGCTCTGCTGGGCGCGCTGCTTCTTGTGATGTCCGGATCCGGCTCTGCAATCGCCGAGCGCGGGATCCACGGGGCCACGCGTTCGGTTGGCGTCCAGGCCGCCTCGACCGCGCGCGTCACATCGCGGATGTCCGTCACCGTTCCGGCCGTCGATGCCGCCCGGCCGGCCACCCTGTCGCCGGTGGTGATGACCGCGACGCTGCTGATCGTGCTGCCGCTGATCGTCCTGTGGGTGTTCCAGCGCAGTGAACAGGCCACGCGTGAGTGGGTCGGGGCCGGCCTGGACCTGGATCTGATGCTCCACGACACGTTCGCGTCGGACGCGCTCGCCTACACGAGGTTCGGCACTTATCTGAAGGAGCTTCGGGCGCGATTCCCTGGCCCGGTCGTCGCGGACATGCTGTGCCTGCTGCGCGT
Source organism: Acidobacteriota bacterium (assembly GCA_032155105.1). Classification (GTDB taxonomy): domain Bacteria; phylum Acidobacteriota; class Vicinamibacteria; order Vicinamibacterales; family UBA2999; genus 12-FULL-67-14b. The sequence continues at coordinate 47 of JALDXK010000082.1, read as the reverse complement.
GGAACTGGAGCTGTCGATCCAGGCGAAGGGTGTCCTGCTCGCGCGCG
>JALDXK010000081.1:0-14802 GCA_032155105.1 Acidobacteriota bacterium | reverse complement strand
CCCGCCGTAAGCCTAAGGTTTCCTGAGGTAGGTTCGTCCGCTCAGGGTTAGTCGGGAGCTAACGCGAGGCCGAAAGGCGTAGCGGATGCACATCCGGTTAATATTCCGGAACTACTGACAGATCGTTATCACGATGGGGGGACGCAGGAAGCTATGCGGGCCTGGCATTGGATGTCCAGGTTTAGACATGTAGGGGGAACAGACAGGCAAATCCGTTTGTTCATATACCCTGAGGTGTTATAGCGAGGGCCGCAAGGCCCATAAAGCCGCAGACGCTACGCTGCCGAGAAAAGCCTCTAAGGAGATCTGTAAGTACCCGTACCGCAAACCGACACAGGTAGGTGAGGAGAAAATCCTCAGGCGCAAGTGAGAATCATCGTTTAGGAACTAGGCAAAATGACCCCGTAACTTCGGGATAAGGGGTGCTCAGAAGCGTTAGTAGCCTCGCGCTACGAAGCGCCACATGAGTTGCAATAAAGAGGGTCAAGCGACTGTTTACTAAAAACACAGGGCTCTGCTAAGTCGAAAACGACGTATAGGGTCTGACGCCTGCCCGGTGCCGGAAGGTTAAAAGGAGAGGTCAGCCGCAAGGTGAAGCCTTGAATTGAAGCCCCGGTAAACGGCGGCCGTAACTATAACGGTCCTAAGGTAGCGAAATTCCTTGTCGGGTAAGTTCCGACCTGCACGAATGGCGTAACGATTTGACCGCTGTCTCAACGATGAACGCTGCGAATTTGTGGTACCGGTGAAGACGCCGGTTGCCCGCCATAAGACGAAAAGACCCCGTGCACCTTTACTGCACCTTAGTAGTGAATGTTGACGCCGTATGCGCAGCATAGGTGGGAGACGTTGATACCAGGCTCTCGGGCTTGGGGGAGTCAACAGTGAGATACCACCCTTACGACTTCGACGTTCTAACTGAAACCCATCATCTGGGTTCAGGACACTGCTAGGCGGGTAGTTTGACTGGGGCGGTCGCCTCCTAAACTGTAACGGAGGCGCACGAAGGTTCGCTCAGGCTGTTTGGAAACCAGCCTTAGAGTGCAAAGGCATAAGCGAGCTTAACTGCGAGACCTACAAGTCGAGCAGATGCGAAAGCAGGTCTTAGTGATCCGGTGGTCCCGCATGGAAGGGCCATCGCTCAACGGATAAAAGGTACGCCGGGGATAACAGGCTGATCTGGTCCAAGAGTTCACATCGACGACCAGGTTTGGCACCTCGATGTCGGCTCATCGCATCCTGGAGCTGTAGCAGGTTCCAAGGGTCCGGCTGTTCGCCGGTTAAAGCGGTACGTGAGCTGGGTTTAGAACGTCGCGAGACAGTTCGGTCTCTATCTATGGTGGGCGCAGGAGAATTGAGAGGATCTGACCTTAGTACGAGAGGACCGGGTTGGACGGACCGCTAGTGTACCAGTTGTCACGCCAGTGGCATCGCTGGGTAGCTAAGTCCGGAAGGGAGAAACGCTGAATGCATCTAAGCGTGAAACCCACCTCGAGATGAGTTCTCCCTGGGAGCAATCCCCTGAAGGCTCGACGCAGACTACGTCGTCGATAGGTCGGGTGTGGAAGCGTGGCAACACGTTCAGCTAACCGATACTAATCAGCCGTGAGGCTTGACCATTTATTCACTTCGCTCGATGAGCGGTGATGTGGTCAAACAACTATCGAGCAACGAACCTAAAGGTTCGTCGCCGCATTGCAGAGTATTCAGAGTTCTTTGAACAATCCACCTTCGCTCGCTCGCGAGCTTCGGTGGACAAGCAAGATGCTCTGGGACGACCTTCCTCGAGCGCCGCATAAGAGGCGTTCAGGAGGGACCCCAGACACCAAGTTTCCCGGTGGCCATAGGAGCAGGGTCACACCCGTTCCCATTCCGAACACGGAAGTTAAGCCTGCTACCGCCGATGGTACTGCGCGCGTAGGTGCGTGGGAGAGTAGGTCGCTGCCGGGGATTAATTCGAGCCCGAGTGGAGAAAACTTCACTCGGGCTTTTTTGTTAGGCGCGATTTGCGCGCTTTATTGAAACTCAACCGCGGTACGCCGCTTGCAGCCTTGAAACCTCATGCATCATTCTTCGTTCCGGTTCGTTTGTACGGCTTTGCTCGCCGCCTTCGCTAGCGCCTGTTCCCAATCCCCGACCGCGCCCACTCCGGCGCAAGCCTCGTCTGCCTCGGCGTATGTCGCCGCGCAACTCGGCGTCGGCACTTGGACGCTGACCTCGATTCAGCCGATCGGCCAGTCGCCGCAACAGCGGCCGGCAGATGCCACCTACTCGATCACCTTCGCCGACGGCCGTCTCTCGACGCGCACCGACTGTAACGTGTGCAGCGGCGCCTACTCAGTGAACGGGTCCACGCTCACCGCCGGCCCGGCCCTGGCGTGCACGCGTGCTGCGTGCCCGACCGCGGCGTTCGAATATGCCTACACGTCGATCCTGAGCGGTGAGAGCGTCGTGGAGACCACGAGCACCACGCTGACGCTGTCGTCGGCGCGCGGATCGATCCAGTTCGTTCGCTAGTGTGACCATCGAGCCCGGGTGAGACATCACTCGGGCTCTTTCTCTGTACGCCATACCGCCGTCCAATCAGAGTTACCCTCCCGACGCGTCCAGCTTGCCGATACTGCCTTTGCTGCCTGCGCCGAAGCCCACTCGTCCTGATGGCGAGAAACTGAACGTATGAAAGCCGGTGCCTTGAATCGCCGACCACGTTCGGCCATCGTCGTCCGACCAGTCCGCGCCCTGAGGGCCCACGGCAATCACGGACATCCTCGAGCCTGGGACATACGAGACGAGGGAGCGGAAACCCGACAGGCCGCGTTCTTTGACGAGCGTCCACGTGCGGCCACCGTCGCTGGTGACGGCGAGATTGTCGATGGCCTCGCCTTCTTTCTGGTAGTCACCGCCGACGACCACGCCGTGACTGGCGTCTCGGAATGCCACCGAGAATGCGCCCGCGGACTTGCCCGCGACGAGCGGCGTGTCGGCGATCGTCCACGAGCGCCCGCGATCGCGCGTGCGCAGCACGCGCGCCTTCGATGCCGCGCCGGTTGCAAACCACGCATCCGTCTCACCGTGCACCGCAACGTTGGTGCCGCTCGCCGCGAACGCGCCCTCGCCGGGCAATGCCGCTGGCAACCCGCCAGGAGGCGCCGGCGTCCACGTCTTGCCGCCATCCGCGGTGAGGAGAATCGAGAACGCGCCGTTGACCGAGTCGCCGACGACGATGCCGTGGGCCACGTCCCAGAAGGCCATGGCGTCCAGGAAGCCTTCGGGGTCCGTGTTGGTGTACTGCAGCGTCCACGTCTCGCCCGCATCCGTCGTCTTGTAGATCCTCGACGCCGGGCCGGTGCCGATGCTCAGCACATATGCCGTGCGCGCGTCGATTGCGTCCACGTCGCGGAAGTCGAGACGTTCGGCCGTCACCGTCAGGACCTGCCAGTTCCGCCCACCGTCCGCCGTGCGCAACACCGTACTGCCACTCCCGCTGGCCCATGCCACCGTGTCGCTTACTGCGCTTACGCCACGCAACGTCGCCGCGACGCCGCTCGATTGCGTCGTCCACCGCGGCGCTGCGACGAAACCCGAGAGGGCCGCCCCGGCGAACAGCAGCATCAGTAGCGATGGACGCCAATCGTGTCGTAGGGGCGGGACGTCAGTCCCGCCCGCCAGCTGCACGACCCACCGTGAAAGCATCGAGCAAATCTCCTATCGCGCGAGCGCGGTGATCAGGCGGTACTGAAACTCCAGCCCCTCGTAGAACTGCTTCACCCCCACCCGTTCGTCGCGGCCGTGCGCGCGTACGTCCTCCATGTCGCCGAACGTGCCGTCGATGCCGTAGGTCGGGATCTCACCGTTCCTCAAGTACAGGGCATCGGTGGCGCCGGTGCTCATCACCGGAACGACGACGGCACCGGGGTACATCTGTTCGGTCAGCGACTCGACGACGCCCATCACGTCTGGACGCAGCGGCGACGGCTTGCTCGGCCGGGCTTCATCGACGAACGACACGGTGATCGCCGGATTCGCCAAGACCTTGACCAGCGTGTCTCTCACGGCTGATGGCAGCACGCCAGGCAGAATGCGGCAGTTGACGTTGGCGCGAGCCAGTTGCGGCAGCGCGTTGGTGGCGTGCCCGCCTTCGAGGAGCGTCGCCACGCAGGTGGTACGCATCAAGGAGTTGAAATACGGCAGGCGCGCCGACAGCCGTGCGGCAGCCGCGATGTCAGTGTTCGGCTTCGCCACCGCGCGCATGTCGGCGGCGATCGCGGGATCGCTCTCCACGGCGGCCGAACGTTCGAAGTAGGTCCGCGTAACCTCGTTCAGCGCCACCGGGAACTCGTGGGCCTGCAGGCGCGTGAGGCCCGCGGCCAGGTGATAGATCGCGTTGTCCTTGACCGGCAACGAACTGTGGCCGCCTGCGTTCTTCACCTCGAGGCGGAAGTCCTGGTAGACCTTCTCGCTCGCCTGCACTTCGTTGGTCAGGTACTTTCCCTTGCGCATGCTGCCGCCGCCGCCTTCGTTGATGGCAAACTCCGCGTCGATGAGCTGGCGATGGTTCTTGACGAGCCAATCGACGCCGTTGAAGTTACCGCCCTCCTCATCCGCCGTCAGCGCCAGGATCAGGTCGCGGTCGAGCGTCAGGCCTTCGCGCTTGAGCCGGATCAGGTTGGCAACGAAATGCGCGGCCATCGCCTTATCGTCTGCGGTGCCCCGGCCGTAGAAGTAGCCATCCTGTTCGAGGAACGTGAACGGATCGACCGACCAGTCTTCGCGCCTGGCCTCGACGACATCAAGGTGGGCGAGCAGAAGAAGGGGACGCTTCTTGCCGCTGCCCTTCAATCGCGCAACCAGGTTGCCTTTTCGCGGATCGGGCCCGAGCACCCGCACCTCGCCATCTGCAAAGCCGGCCGCCTTCAACCGTGCCGCCATCGCCTCCGCCGCCTTGGTAACGTTGCCGGCCGGCGTGTCCGTGGTGTTGATTTCGATCAACTCCTTGTAGATCTCACGAGCCAGCGCATCGTTCGGCGCAGATTGCGTCGTCACGCGTGCGCCGGAACTCGCGAGAACGCTGAGCAAGACGAGGGCGATGGTTGCGCAGCGCATGATGGGCATGCTCAGCGCAGGGCCTGATACACCAGCGACGGATACACGTCGCGAAGGTCGGTCGCATTCGGAATCAGCTGCAGCATCAGGACCATCACGAGTCGCGCCTCCGGATCGACGCGATACCACGATCCGTAAGCGCCGCCCCACCCAAAAGCGCCTTCATGACTCATCCCGGCGGCGCCGAAGCGGTCGACGGTTTCGAAGCCGAGTCCAAAACCGAGCCCGTTCGACGAGTGCAGTGTTCCCACCTGGTTGGTAGACATCAATTTGACCGACAGCGGCGACAACACTCGTGTGCCGTCGAGCGTTCCGCCGCGCCGCATTGCCTCGAGGAACCGCGCGTAATCGCGCGCGGTCGAGAGCAAGCCGGCGCCGCCGGCGAAATTGCGGCGCGGGCCCCCGACGTATGCTCCTTGCCCGCGGCCCCCTTCGGGTGCCCGGACGTACTTGCCGTCGGCGCCGCTCGCATAGACCGTGGCGAGCCGATCCCTCTGCGCGGCCGGCAGGAAGAAGTGCGTGTCCTTCATGCCGAGCGGCGTGGTGACGCGCTCGCGCAAGTAGGTATCGAGCGTCACGCCGGACGCCTTCTCGACGATGCAGCCGAGGATGTCGGTGTTGTAGCCGTACACCCACGCCTCTCCGGGTTGCGACACGAACGGCAGCGTGCCCAGCCGCTCCATGGTGTCGCAGACCGGCTCGTCCTTGTCCGCGGTGTACCAGCCGAATCCTGCAGAGCGGCCAAGACCCTTCTCCTCGTAGAGCGCCGCCACCGACGCATCGGTACCATACGAAATGCCCGCCGTGTGCGTCAGCAAATCCTTGATCGTGATTGGGCGTCGAGCTGCAACGTGCGTGAGGGCGCCCTCGTTGGCGACCGCCACTGATGTTTTCGTAAACGATGGAATCAACGTGCCGGCGCGAGTGCTGAGCGTGAGCGAGCCCGATTCGATCAACTGCATGATCGCGGTGCTCGTCAGCGCCTTGGTTTGCGAGGCAATGCGGAAGATCGCCTCGGTGGTCATGCGCCGGCCGGCTTCCTTGTCGGCCCAGCCGAAGGCCTTGTCGTACACCACCTGGCCGTCCTGGAGCACCAGCGCCACGATGCCTGCGACACGATCCGCATCGACGTAGCGCTGCAAGCCCCGATCGATCACCGCCGCACGAGCGGGATCGAATGTGCCGCTTGCCGATCGGGCCGGCGGGGGCGCTTGTGCGCCGAGCGTTGCCGAGAGGAGCACGAGGGCGAGTACCAGGGTGTTGCGCATAGCCGGGATTGTGGCACACACGGTGCACGGCCTAACACTCCGCCGCATCGATCATCCTCACGTCGTCGGGCTCGTCGAAGCCAGGGCGAACGAACTTGTGGGCATCCGGCAGTGCTCGATGCACGTTGCGCCGCATGCGGGCAATTTCCGCGAGAAACGGGGCAGCGGCCAATGGTGAGAAGTGATGCGTGTCGATCAGGGTTCTCCAGGCGCTCTCCATGCGGTCGAGACCGAGGAGCGCGGCTTTACCCGAACCGTTCGCATCTGATTGCTGATCGCCCGGTCCGCGGCGCGCGACTTGCGACAGCGCGCGCATCACCTTCATCGGCACGAACAGCGAGAAGTAGCGGATCGTGTCAGTCGCCAGCCGCACGCTCGGATTGGTGGACAGCGACAGTGCGCGGATCTTCTGCTGTAGCTCTTCTCGATTCCTGACCACGTCCGGATCGGGCGTGACGGACGGCTCGAGATCGATCGGCAGCCGGCCCACCCGCTCGCCGGGCTTCGGTAACGCCTTCGCGCCAAGCTCCTCGACCTCGGCGCTCAACTCGATCATCTGCGTCGCGAGGCGGCGCCTTTCCCTGACCATTCGCGGCTCGGTCAACGGTCCGTTGGCCTGTTCGAACTCGATCTCGGCGAGCGTCGCAAACAGGCGGCAACGACTGCTCAGCGGACACCGCTCGCACCACCGGTCGCAGTAGTTGAAGATGCCGACGATGAAACCATCCTGGACTTCCATACGCGCCTCCCGGGCCCGTGAGGAGCAGTTTTCATACCCGCGATCACGCGCTGACAGGAGACGACAGGAGCGGATCCCCCGACGCAGTTTCTGCGTACTTTCAGCTTTCCGGACCGCGCAGAAAATGAAATGCGTGGGGAGCGGATGAGTTCGACGCGAGGGCCTGAGATCAGGTAGGATTCCGCGCTCTAGGGAGGTCAACGTGGCGCACACGTACGAGGAGCTGAAGAAAAAAACGGTCGCCGAACTCCGCGAGTTGGCGAGTAGCTTGCAACACGAAGCGGTCCAGGGCTACACGCAGTTGAACAAGGACCACCTGCTGCCCGCGCTGTGCAAGGCGCTCGGCATCGAGGCGCATGAGCATCATGCGGCGGTCGATGCGCAGAAGAACCTCATCAAGGCGCAGATGCGCGAACTCAAGGTCGCGTACGAGAAGGCGCGCAGCGAAGGCGATTACGACCGGCTACGCAGCCTGCGTCGGCACTACCATCACCTGAATCACGCGCTGCGGACCTCGGCGAAGCGCGCCACGCTGCACTGACGCGCGAATCGCGTCGTCAGTTGCCGATCATCGGCTTGACGTGCCGGGCGATCTGTTCGTGCGTGGCGAACCAGACGCCCGGTTTCCGTTTCATGTATTGCACCAGCCGCTCGAGCATGGCCACGCGCGAGCGATGCCCGATCATGTGCGGATGCATGGTGAGCAAGTAGAGCCCGCCCTCCTCGTAGGCCACGTCGAACTCCGACTGGAACACTTCGTACACCGCCCCTATCGACGGCATCGACCCGTCCGCGTTGCCGCCAAAGTACGGCGCATCGTCAAGGATGCGTTCAATCGGCAGCTCGACGACGCCGGTGGGCTTGCCGTCGAGCAGCAACTCGTACGGATCGTCGCTGGCCATCAGGCTGCTGTCATAGAGGAACCCCGCGGCCTTCACCTGGCCCATGGTCCACTTGCTGAACTTCCACGACGGCGCGCGATAGCCAATCGGGCGCTTGCCGGTCATCTTCGTCAGTGTCTCGATCGAGAGATCGAGCATCCGCTGCTCTTCCTTCTCGTCGTTGAGCAGCGGCAGCCGCTCGTGGATCCAGCCGTGCACGCCGATTTCGTGCGCGAGCGTGCTGGCCTGGATCTCCTTGATCATCGCGGGGTGCAGCACCGCACTGGCGGCGGGGATGAAAAAAGACGAGGGGACCTGCTGGCGATCGAGCATGCGCAGGATGCGAGGCAGGCCGTCGACAGCGCCATACTCGCCGCGCGACAGGATCTCGTAGTCGAGGTTGCCGGTCGACAGCGTGGCCGTGGCATTGTCGACGTCGAACGACAGGCCCACCGCTACGCGAGCGCCGTTGGGCCATGGGCCCTTCAATCGCTTGCCGGCGCTGACGTGGAACATCTGCGCCTTCAACTGGTCGACGGAGAGTTTCGTGCCCGGAAGGGGATCAGGCCGCGACTCTTGCGTGGCCGATGGCGCGGCAGGCTGCTCGGCGCAGGCGGCGAGGCCGAAGACGAGGCTGGCGGCGAGGAGGTGGGGAACCATGTCGCGCAGTCTACTCAAGGTCCAGGAACCCTGTTGCAATCCATAGCGTCTATAGGCATAGTTTATCTATGCCTAGGTCCGCCGGCCTGCCTCCGGGAACGCTGGTGCTGCTGATCCTGCGCGTGCTGCGCCAGGGACCGCTGCACGGCTACGCGATCGCCCAGAAGATCCGCAGCTTGTCGAGCGACCAGCTCAGCGTTGAAGAGGGTTCGTTGTACCCGGCGCTTCAGAAGGCCATGGCGAACGGCTGGCTCAAGGCCGAGTGGACCACGTCAGATACCGGACGTCAGGTGCGTAGTTACCGGATTACCGCCAAAGGACTGAAGCAGCTCGAAACCGAACAGGACGATTACCAGCGGATGGCCGACGCCATCGCGGCCATCAACGGATCGACCTAACCACACGGGCACTACCATGAGCACCTGGCTTCGTCGCGTCTGGCACCTGCTCAATCGCCGCCGTCATGAACGCGAGCTCGTCCAGGAGATGCGCGAGCACCGTGCGTCGATGCACGACCCGTCGCGATTCGGCGACACCCACCGGCTGCTTGAACAATCGCGTGATGCGTGGGGCTGGAACTGGCTCGACGATGCGATGCAGGACCTGAAGCTCGGCGTGCGTGGCCTGATGCGTGCGCCGGCGTTTGCGCTGACCGGGATGCTGATCCTGGCGTTCGGGATGGGCCTCAATCTCACGCTGTACCAAATGGCGAGCGTCGGCCTGCTGCAGCCGCCGCTGCTCAAGGACCCTGAGACGCTGGCGCGTTTTCGGCGGCAGTCTCACAACAGCACATCGACGACGGTCGCCTACCCGCTGACGCAACTGGTGGCGCAGGACAAATCGGTCTTGTCGGCGGTGTTTGTCGAGTCCTTCGCTGCGGTCGTGTGGGGCAAGAATCTCGCCGCTGTTCCCGCCTTGTTCGTGTCGGCGAACTGGTTCCACGAGCTTGGCGCCACGCCTGCTGCGGGCCGCCTGTTCGGCGAGGGCATCGACACGAAGACCTCCACGCCGGTGGCAGTCGTGAGCCATCAATTCTGGCGAACGCAACTCGGCTCGGATCCTGACGTCGTCGGCCGCACGATCGACGTCAATCGCAAGCCCGTGACGGTGGTTGGCGTGTCAAGCCGTGAGTTCACCGGCACTGATCTCAATCAACCGCAACTATGGCTGGTCATCGACCAGCGCGAATACGTCTTTCCCGATAGTCCGTTGTTGCGTGAGTGGGATGCCGATGGCGTAGACATGTATGGCCGATTCAAGGACGGTGTCTCGCCGCCGGCCGTTCGTGAACGGATGCGCGCGTTGCTGGCCGCCGTTCACCAGGATCGGCCGGACGTCGTGGCCGCCGATGAGTGGCTCGAGCCGGCCATGGCCAGCGTCAATTTCATGGACGAGGGAGAACGCCGCGGCATCGTGGCCGTCCTATCACTTCTCGGGGCGTTGACGACGCTCATACTTGTGGTTGCGGCAACCAACGTCGGTAACCTGGTGCTGTCGCGTGCTACGGGACGCGCGCGCGAACTCGGCGTGCGCGTTGCCCTCGGGGCGAAGCGTAGCCGCATCGTGCGGCAGTTGATGATCGAGACGCTTCCGCTGACGCTGCTTGGTGCGGCAGGAGGGGTCACGTTGGCGCGCTGGTCGTCCGACACGATTGCGGCGGTCGGCGGCATGCCCGAGAGCGTCAGCTTCGCGCCCGGTTGGAGCACGATTGCCGTCAGCCTCGCGCTCAGCATGGTGACGCTGATCGTGATCGGCGCGATGCCGGCGTGGAAGGTGGCCCGCCAGGAGCTGATTGCGGCGATGAAAGATGGCGGCGAGCAAATCTCCCTCAACCTCGACAAAGCCCGCCTGCGCCGCTTCCTGATGACCGCGCAGGTGTGCGGCAGCTGCCTCGTGCTCGTGCTGTCGGCGATGATGACGCGCACGCTGCAACGCGTGCTGTCTGATGAGCCTGGATTCTCATACAGGCAGGCGGCCGTGCTCGAGCCCGGACTCGCGAGGTACGGCTACACCAGCGACGAGGCAGTGGCCTACTGGAACACGGTGAAGGCCCGCGTGGCACAGCAGCCGGAGGCGGCCGCCCTGGCGCTGGCCCTGGCGCCGCCGCTCGGTGGCCGGGTCGCCCAAACGCAGTTCGACGACGCCCCGGGATTGGAAGTCATCGAGAATCGGATCGAGCCGTCATTTTTTGCCGCGATGGAGATTCCCCTGATGCTCGGACGATCGTTCCAACCCGGCGACGATCCGCAGACAACGGTGATCATCAGCCGAACGTTGGCCGACGCGATGTACGGGTCGCTCGACGTGCTCGGTCGTGGCTTCCCCCGCTCGAAGCCGGAGGCGATGATTATCGGCGTGGCCGGCGATGCGCATGCGATCCGCATCGAATCTGCGTATGGCGCGGAACTGTATCGACCACTTGGCGGCGGCGATTACGTGCAGGCGATTCTCATTGCGCGGGCGCGCGGTGATGCGGCAACGCTGGTGCCGGTGATGCGGGAGGCAGCGACCCTGGATGCGCGCATCCTTCCGGGCGTGGCGTTGCTCCGTGATTTATTCGAACGCCGTGTCGTCGGGACGCGGCTCGCGAGCGCCATCGCGGTGAGCACGGGGATGCTGACGCTGTTCGTGGCGTGCATGGGCATCTTCGGTGTCGTCTCCTACGGCGCCACGCTCCGGCTCAAGGAATTCGGCATTCACATGGCGCTCGGCGCCGACGCGCGGTCGGTCGTCCGGCTGGTGGTGCGGCAGATCGCCTGGCCAGTGGCGATGGGCATGACGATCGGTGTCGCCGCCGCCGGGCCGGTCGGGATGGCGCTGACTGGAGGGCCGATCCAATTGCAAGCGGCAGATCCGGCGGCGTATGCCGGCGCGTTACTGGTGTTTGTGCTGTCGGCCACGCTGGCCGCGCTCGTGCCCGCGATTCGCGTGCTGAAATCCGATCCCGTCCAGGCTTTACGGCATTCTTGAACAAAGTTACAAAGTTACAAGGTTACAAGGTTACAAAGTTACAAGGTTCTCCCAAGTTCCAAGGTTCCAAGGTCACAAGGTTCCAAGGGTATTGGGGTTGCGAACCCTGTAACCCTGTAACCCTGTAACCTTTGTAACCGTTCTTTAAGGCAACGTCCCCGCGACTAACTTGCCGCCGACAATCGTTGCGAGAACCTTGGCATCGCGAAGGCGCGGCTCGGGGCAGGTGAGGGGATCTTCGTTCAGGATCACGAGATCGGCGAGCTTGTTCGGCTCGATCGACCCCTTGGTCCGCTCTTCCATGTTCAGCCACGCGTTGTTGATGGTGGCCATGCGCAGCGCCTGCTGCCGCGACACGCGCTGATCGGGACCCAGCACGCCGCCACTGATCGTGTCGCGCGTGATGAAGTGGTAGAGGGTCCACAGCGGCGGATACGGTACCACTGGCGCGTCGGTGCCCGACGAAACCGGCAGCCCGGCGTCGAGATACATCTTTACCGGCGTGGTGATGCCGGCGCGCGCTGCGCCCCAATATTTCACGAGGCTCGGACCGGCGAGATACAGATGATTCTGGCCGCTGATCGCGACGCCGAGCGCCTTCATTCGCGGCAACTGATCCGGACGGCCGATGAAGGCGTGCTCGATGCTCCACCGCCGCGCGACGATCGAACGCTCGGTGTTGGCCTTTTCGTAGGCGTTCAGCACCAGGTCGATGGCCGCATCACCAACCGCGTGGGTGGCCACGCGCCAGTCGAGGCGATTGAGATCGCGAACCATCGTGGCGAAGCGCTCGGTGTCGAGCGTTTGCAGGCCCCGGAAGGTGCCGTTCTCGTCCCAGGGCTTCTCATACGGATCCCGCATCAGCCCGCCTTCGAACCCGCCGTCGACACCGAGCTTGACGCCGCCGATCCGCAGCCATGCATCGCCTTCACCGGGCCTGATGCCCGAGGCCCCGATCGTCTTCTCGATCGGATCGCTGCCGGCCCGGAGCAGCGCGTTGATGCGGATGGTCAACTCTCCTCGCTTCTGTATCTCCTGCAGCATGCGGTACTCGGCGATCGAAATCCCGGGGTGGCGAATCGACGTGAGACCGGCGGCCGTCAACGTCTTGTAGTCGGCCACGCGATCCGCACGCTGCTCGTCCGGCGTGCGCGGCGCCGCGGGCGGCAGCCGCACCAGCGACTTGGCCGTGTCGACCAACTCCCCGTTCAGCCGGCCGTCTGGATACCGAGTGATCCGTCCGCCCGCCGGCTGCGGCGTGTCGGGCGTGATGTTCCACCGTGCGAGCGCCGCTGAATTCAGGATGTATTCGTGGCCGCCGCGGACCAGGACGATCGGGTTCTGCGGCGCGACCTGATCGAGGTCGTCGCGGAGCGGCAGCCGCTGCTCCGTCAACTGCGCCTCGTGCCAGTCACTGTTGGAGAGAACGACATCACCAGGCTTGGACTGGCCCAGGCGCGCGGCGATGGCCGCATAGACGTCCGCGAGGCTGCGTGCGCGTGACAGGTCCACACCCGGACCACCGCCGGCACCGTGCAGATGGTTGTCCATCAAGCCCGGGATGACGGCGTTGCCTTTCAAGTCGATGACGCGTGTGGCGGGACCCGCCAGTGCGCGGAGCTGATCCTCGTTGCCGGTCGTCAGGACATGGTCGCCGGCGATGGCCACGCCTTCGGCTATCGAGAAATTGCGGTCGACGGTGATGACCTTGCCATTGATGAGGAGCAGATCCGGCGCCGGCGCGCGCGGCAATTGTCCTTGCGACAGGAATCCCGCGGCGGCGATCGTCGCGACCGCGGCCAACGCTGCTTTGATCACGCCGACAGCATAGCCGTTCGTCCCAGCAATTTGCGACGGGCCTCAACCGCGGCGTGAGCCAACGTCTATTCTGACCGGAATGGGCTCAGCGCCCGGTCCCTCGGGGGTAGACGACACTGCAGCGAGACTCATCATCACGCCGCTGGTAGGGATTGCCGTCCCGAATCTGTCAGGGCTCATCAACAACAGCGCGCATTCCCCGGAGGGATTGTTCGCCAGCTATTTGTGGTTCATCGCCGTGGCCTTCATGACGTGGGAAGGCAACCTCCGCCTGTACCTGCGGTTCCAGGATCGCACCGCGTGGCTCACGCAGCCGTGGCACCGCGTGCGGCTGCTCGTTGGCCTCATCCTGCTGTTCACGATTCCGTTCACCGGCCTGGCCCTGTGGGCCTGGTCGATCGTGTCTGGCGATCCCAGCGCCTCGGCGCGGTCGATCGCGATGTCCGTCATCACCGTCGTTGCGGCGGTGACGTTCATCACTCACGTCTACGAAACCCTGTTTCTCGTCCGCGAGTGGGAAGGCGATCGACAGCGCAACGCGCGGCTGCAGCGGCTGAACGTGGAGGCCGAGATCCTGGCGCTCAGGAGCGAGGTCAACCCGCACACGCTGTTCAACAACCTCAACGCCCTCACCCACCTCGTCGAGCAACGTCATCCGCGGGCCTCGGCGTTCGTCGCGGCCCTGGCCGGCAGCTACCGCTACCTGCTGCGCACTGGCCCGCAGCGGCTTGTGCCGCTTGCCGATGAGCTCGAACTGCTCGACCAGTTCCTGTCGCTGGTCACGATTCGCTATGCGGACAGCCTCAAGGTCGCCGTGCACGCGGATGCACAGGCGGTCCGGCGCTGGTGCATTCCGCCCGTGGTCTTGCCGGAACTGCTCGAAAATGCAGTCAAGCACAACGAGTTCGCGACCGATAACCCGCTCGAGATCGAGGTTCGTCTCGACGGGGACCGGCTGACCGTTTCGCATGACAAGCGTCCCCGCCGCACCACGGCTCCGTCGACCGGGGTCGGGTTGGAGAACTTAGCTCAACGGTTTCGCCTAACTACAGGTGTTGCAGCACGTTGGGGTGAGACCGGCGGACGGTTCGTGGTCACGCTTCCTTTGGTGGCAGAGAGCGGCTCAAACATTGCAAAATAGGACCTTCATGCGTCGCATCCTGTCTTCAATTGGTTTCACCGTGGTGCTGCTGTGCCCGTGGACGGCGAACGCGCAGCAGGGCCCGACCAATTGCACGACGACGTCGCAGAACCTGTGGGTGCGTGATGCGCTCACGCAGTACTACTACTGGTACCAGCACCTGCCGGCGAACGTGAACCCGGCGTCGTTCAATTCGCCCGAGACATACCTGGAAGCCGTTCG
>JALDXK010000080.1:0-14861 GCA_032155105.1 Acidobacteriota bacterium | reverse complement strand
CCCCCCCCCACCTACCGATCGCCCTAGAAACTAAACCTCGCCGTCAACTGCATCGTCCGCGAGTAGTTCGCCTGCGCGGTGACACGGCCGAAGTTGGTGTTGCCGTGCGCCGAGCTGCCCAGCGCCTGATACCACGGGTTGTTGAACACGTTGATCATGTCGAGGCGCACCGACACCCGGCGCGACCCGCCGATGCCGATGTCCTTGTTCAGCGCCATGTCCGTCGAGTTGCGCCATGGTGAATAGACGCCTTCGAAGTAGCGCGGAGCGTCGCCGATGGTTCCCTGCGGCGCTTGCGTGAAGGCCAACGGATTCAGATACAGGTTGTCGTCCGGATTGGCCTCGAGGCGCTCGGTGATGCTGCCGCCGGTCAGGATCTCGGCTCCCGGCACCACGTTCGGACGCTGGCCGTGGCCGAGCAAATTGGTGTTGTTGGTGTTCTGGGTGACTCCCATCGGGAAGCCGCTGCTCATCTGAATGACGAACGACACCGTCCAGCCGCCGGCAATCGCGTTGCCGACGCCGGTCGTGAGCCACCGCTGACCCGAGCCGAACGGCAGCCGGATGATCGGGCTCGCCACGAGCTTGTGGGGCGAGTCGAGCAGGCTCCGCTGGTACTCGGCATCGGGATTGAAATAGGACGACTCCGGGTCGGCCGTGAAGTTGTTCAGAATGCCGGGCGAACTCGAGTAGTAGTTGCCCTGGCCGAACTGGTTGTCGTGGAGGCGGCTGTAGGTGTAGCTGATGCGGCCGCCCCACCACCCGGTGGTGCGCTTGCTGATCGAGATCACGCCAGCGTCATACTTCGACCGCGCCAGCGTGCTGTAGATCATGTTTACGTTCTCGAACTGCGGGAAGGGGCGCAGCAGCTGGTTGCGCGGAAGGGTTGGGCGCGTCGCGAACGAGCCGGCGGCGGCGTTGCCGAAGAATGGGTTTGCCACCTGTTGCGTCAGCGCGTTCACGCCGTTCACGTTATTGAGCGGCAGGAACCGAGGATCGACCTGGTTGATGTTGACGCTGCCGGTCCCGGTGCCGCCCCAGGTCAGGTGGCGGCCCAGCGCGCCCATGTAGGTCAGGCCGATGCTCATGTCACCTCCCAGCTGACGCTGCACGTCCAACGAGTACTGGTGGACGCGCGGCGCATCGCGAGTCTGATCGATGAACGTCACGGCGCTGCTGACGCCGGTCAGCATGCCGAGCGAGTTGCCGCTGACCGGCGTCAATCCGTTCGGGAACGGGTTGTCGATCGACGTGATGGGGGTCAGCGTGTCCTGCTGCAGCGTGGTGGTCTGCGAGTATCCCGGCGTGTTCTGCAGGCCCGACTGCCAGGGGGCCCAGAACAGACCGTAGCCGCCGCGCACGACGGTCTTGTCGTTGAGCGAGTAGGCGGCGCCGACGCGCGGCGACACCTTCACCGCCGGCGCATCGCCGACCTGCTCTTTGTTGCCGTTCTGTCCAGCGAACATCAATCCACCGCGAACCTGTCGCGCCGGCGTGCCGGCCACCGGATCGGCGGGGATGGTGACGCTCAACGGGCTGGTGGCGTTGCGATCGAACCCGACCACCAGCTGGTTGTTCTCTTCGGCCAAGCCGCTCTCATGTTCGAGGCGGACGCCGTAGTTCAGGGTCAGCTTGTCGCTGACACGCCAGTCGTCCTGCGCGAACCACGCGTAGTAGTTCACGTACTGATTGAAGGGGCTCGGCAGCGCCAGGGTGCCGGACTGCGGATAGCCCAGCAGCATGTCGGCAATCGCGTTGTTGTTCGCCGCGGCGTTGCCGGCGCGCGTGAACACGCCGTTGAAGGTGTAGTTGCCGGCCGAATTGCCATTCTGCATCGCGTCGACGCCGATGATCCGGTAGTCGGCGCCGGTCTTGAAGCTGTGCGATCCGGCGAGCTTCGTCAGCGCACCGTTGACACCCCACGAGTAGTAATTGGTGTCGTTCAGTCCAGAGTTACCGGTGCTGGGGAAGCCGCCACTGAGCGTCAGGTCCGGGAACTTCTGCACCAGGAGCGAGTTGGCGAAGTTGGCGTTGATGCCGGGCACCGTGCGCATGTCGAACGGGTAGGGCATCACGTTGTCGTCGCTGAACGTGTTCATGCCGACGCGGAACGTCGCGACGGTGGTCGGGTTGACAATATAGGTGTTGTTCAACACGAACACGTTGACGTCGCGCTGCAGGTGGAACGCATCCGCCGCGTAGGGCGCGTCCGGGAAGTAATTGGTGTCGGGCTCGAACGTGCTCTGGTTGAGGAACACGCCGTTGAGCGAGATGTTCTCGCTGAAATGATGATCGAGCTTGAGCGAAAACTGGCGCGCCGTCGATTCGATGATCGTCTGCGCCGGCAGGTTCGTCGTACCGTCGTCGTAGTCGGTGTGCAGGGTCGGCAGCGGCAGCGCGTTGGCGTAGGCCTGGCCAACCGGGTTGATGCGATTGGGCGGGATGATGTTGCCGGGGAACGGCTGGCGGTTGCCCTGCGCGTTGGTCGTCAGCGGATCGTAAATCGGGATCATCCGTCCCTGCGCGTCGCGGAAGTTGCTGAAGTCGCCGCGCCGCATCGCCGCCGTCGGCACCCGCAGGTTGTCGCTCTGCGCCTGGCCGTCCTGGTAGCCTTCACCCGCCAGCCAGAAGAACGTCTTGTTTCTGATTAGCGGGCCGCCAACGGCGCCTCCGGGGCTGCGCCAGTACTGTTCGTTCGTCTCCAGCCCGCGGATCTCGTTGAAGAAGCCGCCGCCGATCAGCGAGTTCGGACGAGTCAGGTAGAATGCCGAGCCGCGGAACGTGTTACTGCCGGACTTGGCGGCCGCGTTGAACACGCCGCCGCCGGTGCGGCCCATTTCCGAATCGTAGGTGTGGACCTGGACACGAATGTCCTCGACCATTTCGCCGCTCGGGTTGGTCGACGAGCGGTTCTGCAGGTCGGTAATCGGGAAGCCGTCGAGCAGGTAGTTGTTGGCGCGTACGCCGCCGCCACCCACCGACAGGGTCGACGCGCCGCTCTGGTCCTGCATGCGGTTCCAGTGCGTGTCGCCGCTGCTCTGCACCGTCGGCACCGTGACCGCCATCAGGAACACGTTCCGGCCGACGCTGGGCAGCGTCTCGAGCGTCTTGGCGTCGAGCACCTCGGCGTGTGAGGCATTGGACGTCTCAATGAGCGGGGCGTCGGCCGTCACCGTGATCGTTTCCGACACGGTGCCAACCTCGAGCGTAATGTCGAGCGTCACGAACTGCTGTGCGCCGATGCGCACGCCGCGCCGCTCGAAGGTCTTGAAGCCCTGGACACCGGCTTTGATCGAATACGTCGACGGCTCGATCGCCGGAAAGGAGTACTCGCCCGACGCGTTCGAAATCGTGTCGCGGGACACGCCGTTGGCGTCGTTGGTCAGCGTGACCGTGACGCCGGGAATCACGCCCTGGGCATCGCGCACCGCACCGCGCAATCCGCCCGTCGATGATTGGGCCATGGCCGAGTCGGCCACCCCCACACTGACAAGCAGCGCAAGACTTATCCACACAACCGGCTTCATTCGCATACCGTCCTCCGTCTCAAGAGCAACGGGCACCCGCGCCCACGACAAGACATGACTGCGACCCTGCAACTCGCA
Organism: Acidobacteriota bacterium; assembly: GCA_032155105.1. Lineage (GTDB taxonomy): Bacteria > Acidobacteriota > Vicinamibacteria > Vicinamibacterales > UBA2999 > 12-FULL-67-14b. The sequence goes on along the minus strand of JALDXK010000080.1, from coordinate 11,256 downwards.
CGCGGGCCGCTTTCGGTGACCCGTGCGCTCGCTCAGGGCAGGCCAGGATGATGGCCGAGACGTTACGCCCATTTGTTGAGCGCAGGCAAGAACGATTTGCACGCATTCTGTGGGCAATCGGCTACACTCCCCTCCGTCGGAGGAACTCAATGCGACAACTAGTGATCAGTGTCCTGGCCGTGGCGCTGCTGCCCGCCGGATCGTGGCTCTCCGCGCAGTCTCGGGCGACCGCGACGAACGTGCCCGTCATCCCGCACGAAGCCGTTCCGAACTTCTTCAAGAACCCGCCGGGCATCTACACCGGCGAGAACATGGGCATCGCCACCAACTCAAAAGGCAATATCTACGTCTACCATCGCGCCTACGAGACGCGGCTGTTCGAGTACACGCCGCAGGGCCAGTTCGTGCGCGAGATCGGCCGCAACAATTATGGTTTTGCGTTTGCCCACTCGGTGCGCGTCGACGCGCAGGACAACATCTGGGCCGTTGATGAAGGCACCGACATGCTCGTCAAGTTCAGCCCCGAGGGCCGCATCCTGATGACCATCGGGCGCCGCGAGGATCCGGTGGCGATGCTGTCGAACATGCCCGGCGGCGGACGCTTCCACGGCCGCAACGAGAAGTACCGCTTCGGCCGGCAGACCGACGTGGCCTTCGATCAGCAGGGCAACATCTTCGTCTCCGACGGCTACTTCGACGGCCGCGTCGTGAAGTACGACAAGAACGGCCGCTTCGTGAAGGCGGTGGGCACGCGCGGCAACGGCAACCTGCAGTTCAGCACGCCGCACTCGATCGCCACCGACTTCCAGGGCAACGTCTACGTCGGCGATCGCGGCAACGCCCGCGTCCAGGTGCTCGACAACGATCTCAACTGGAAGGCGAACTACCCCAACGTCGGCAACCCATGGGCGGTGTGCGTGTCGGGCGGTCCGGGACCAAAGAACCCGGGCAAGCAGTATCTCTACGTCTCGAACTCGTGGCCCGACAGCGCCCCGGCCGGTCCTGCGGAGTTCACCGGCGAGGTCTACAAGATGGAGCTCGACGGTACCATCGTCGGCAAGTTCGGGCGCGCCGGCAAGGCCGCCGGTGAGTTCGCGACCATCCACCAGATGGATTGCCGCGATCCGGATGTGATCTACACCGCTGAGATCAACAACTGGCGCTCGCAGAAGATCCTGCTCAAGCCGGCCGCGATGAAGACCAACAGTCAGCGATAAGGAGGAGCCATGTCACGCATCATCACTGCTGTTGCGACCGCGGCATTCCTTGTGCTCGGCGGCACGCTCATCGCACAGTCCGGCGTACCGGAACTCTCGTTCAACGCCACCGATTTGTTGAGGACACCGACCGAAGGACCGTTCGTCGGTGAAGTCGCCGGCGTCGGCGCCAACTCGCGAGGACAGATCTTCGTCTACACGCGCACCGGTCATCCCTACGCGACGCTGGGCGACAACCGCACGTTCTCACGCGGCGGATCGCGCCTGTTCCAGTTCGAGGCCAATGGCAAGTTCGTACGCGAATGGGGCCAGGACGTCTACGGGTTCAACGCCGCCATCGGCCTGCGCGTCGATCCCCAGGACAACGTGTGGACGATCGATGTCGCCGCGAACCAGGTCGTGAAATTCAATCCGGACGGATCGGTCGGCCTGGTGCTTGGCCGGAAGCCGGAAACAATCGCCGTGCGCCCCAATACCCCACCGGCTGGTGGACCGCCGGCAGCAGCCGCTCCCGGTGCTCCTGCCGGTGGTGGTGGCGGCGGCGGTGGCGGCCAGGGAGGCGCCGCGAATCGGCCGCCGGGGTCGGGTATTCCGGGCTCGGGCTTCAATCGCCCGACGGACGTGGCGTGGGACAAGGCCGGCAACATTTACGTTGCTGATGGCATCGGCACCAACAACCGCGTCGTGAAGCTCGACAAGGACGGCAGGTTCATCACGCACTGGGGCTCCACCGGCTCAGGGCCGGGACAGTTCAGCGGCGTGAAGGCCATCGCCGTCGATGCGCAAGGCAACGTCTACGCGGCCGACGCCGGCAACAAGCGCATCCAGGTGTTCGACGGCGAGGGCAAGTTCCTGCGCGAGTTCGGCAACGTCGGCACGCCGCTCGCAATGTGCATGACCCGCGGCGCCACGCAGCATCTCTACATCTCGCACGCCGGCGACCAGGACGGCATGGACGATGCGGCGATCTACAAGGTGCAGCTGGATGGCAAGGTGCTCGGCAAGTTCGGCGCAGCCGGCAAGCTGCCAAAGGAATTCGGACTCGCCAACTCGATCGACTGCCGCAACGAGAACGAACTGCTAATCGGCGAGATGACCAACTGGCGCGTGCAGAGAGTCAGCCTGAAATAGCTCTAACGTACTTCGAGTTCCGTCCGGATCGCCGCGAAGAACAGCTCGGCGATCCGGCGGTACCCGGCTTCCGTGGGATGCAGGCCGTCCGAGCCGAGTAACGTCGCCGCGTCCGCCTGCATCGCGTTGTACAAATCAACGTACACCACGCCTTCCTGCTGCGACATCAATTGCAGCGTGTTGTTGTAGGCGAGCATCTCGCTCACCGGCGTGTTGCCGCGTGGCCGGCTGGCCACCTGTGGAATCATCGATCCCACGAACACGCGCGACCCGCCGGTCTTCGCGTGCTGCACCATCGTGCGCATCACGCCAGTAGAAATGTCGGGCCCGACCAGCGGCAGTCCGTTCACGCCTTCCATCACCAGCACCACTTCGGGTCGAGCGGCGTCGTAGACGCCAGGAAATCGCTGCGCGCCGTCGAGAATGCGCTCGCCAGGCTCGCCCGCATTCCTTACGGCAATGCTCGAGGCCTGCACGGTGTAAGTGGTTTGCAAACGGCTCTGCAGCACCGAAGGATACGATGCGGAGGGGACGACGATGAGCTTGGCGATCGCGCCGCTTGCGCTGGAGGGATTCGTCACCTCTCCCGCGGTAAAGCTGTCGCCGAACGCGAGGAATCGCGTCATCGAAAGTCGTGGTCCACGCGTGCCGTTATCGGTTGGTCCGGTGGGAGAGCCGCTGCACGCCGCACCAGCGACGGTGCAGGCAAGCAGTAGAGGTAAGAAGTGCCGCATCTACAGGCACCCACAATCATATCAGGCTCGAGCATTCGCGTGCGTCTGGCCGATCCGGCCGTCTATTTCGCGCTTTTTCGGCCGGAACGTGCGATGACCGCCGACGTTGACGCCCCTCAATGGCACCACGTGTGCCATGGCAATGACGTGCCGCTCACGCGCGCCGGGCGATGGTGATGATCTCCGGGCTATTGGGCGCCGGCGGTGTTCGATCCCAGTCTCCGTACTGATCGTCGATCATGAACCCGGCCTCGGATAGCAACGCGCTGACCTGCTCCCGATCGAGGAACCTGAGCGTGCTTCGGCTCAGCCTGGGGCCGTCCCACTTGGGGCTGGTATAGGTCGTGGTGAACGACACGACCTCGCCGTCGACGGCCTCGACCTCGTGCGCCATCAGCACGGCGGCGCCGGTGCGGTCAACGATTTCCACTGCGTTGTCGGGCGTCCAGTTCCGCCATGGACGCGCGGTTCGATTCCGCGTCTCGAACGCCAATCGGCCGTCGGGCACGAGCGCCCGGCGTATCGCGGCCAGCGCGTCGCGCGCTTCGGCGTCCTTGAGGAACACCTGGAACACGTGACCGGTCATGAGCACCAGATCGAACGATCGCTCGAACGTGACCCTCGTGTGATCGCCGAGGATCCACTCAACATCCGATCGTTTGCGGGCCTGCTGCAGCATGCCTTCTGCCGGATCGAGACCTGTCAACCTGCCGGCGTGGCCGGCCTCACGCGCTGAATGCAGCAGCGCCCCGGTGCCGCAACCCACATCCAGCACGGATTGTGCCGACATGATCAGCGGCAGATAGAACGCGACGTCTCGGCGTCCGGCGCCAACAGTGTCATACAGCGCGGCGAGAACGTGATCCGAGTAATGGCGATCGACCACGGGCGTAGTTATCGTGAGACCACGAGCTTGCTAAGCGTCAATCGTCCAGCCATTTTGTCCTGCGGAGCGAACGCGATGAACTTCACGGCGCTCACATCGAGCGGCGCGCCTTTCTTCGCGTCAGGTGGCTGAAAGTACGGATTCGGACGAATCTCATCAAACGGAATCCGCACCGCCTGCCACGTGCCGCCCGTCAGGTCCCGCCACGCAGTGTAGACGACGTGGTTCCGATCGAAAAACGATACCGAGATCCTCACTGCCTGGTCTGGCTTGATGTGAAAGGCCACGGCGCGCCCGCCGGTCCAGTCCTGGTTTTCTGTGGCGATCTGCACGTCACGGCCCGCCGGGTCGCCGTTCGGCTCCGGATATTCGACGACCAGGACCGGCTCATCTTCCACCGACGGATCCCGACCAACACTCAAGCGCACGTCGGGATTCGCGGCGCGAACGCCGGCGAGTCCTGTAGTGTAACGCCGGATGACGATGCCTGAGGTCATCTGCGCGGCGCCCGGGACGGCTGACGCGACAAGCGCGTGAGTCAGCATTATCGCGCCGGCCGCCGGCAGGCACATGGCATGGACGACGAATCGCATTCGATTCCTCCTGCGTCAGCCGATCCTCGGACCCGGGATGCGGCCGAGCACTCGCTCGATGCTCACACCCAACGCTAGCAGCGCCCGATCCGCACTGGCGATGAACGCGCAACCGGAGACCGTAGTCATGACGCTGCTCCTCGGCGGTCGCGTCAGCGGGTACCCGCAGCGATCGGCGCGCGAATCGCCCGGCCGGGCCGCGCGGCCGTCACGGTGCCGGCATCCACCACGACCTGGCCGCCGACGATCACGTACGGGATGCCCGCCGATGGGATTGACGCGTCTTCATACGTTGACCGATCGATGACGGCTGCCGGATCGAAGATCGTGAGGTCCGCGTCGGCGCCAGCCTTGATGCGGCCTTTGTTCGCCATCGCCGGCGTGCGCTGCTCGAGGCGACGAGCCGGATCGAGCGTCATCCGCCGCAAGGCGTCCATCAGCGTGACCGTCTTGTCGTCGCGGACGTATTTGCCCAGCACCTTCGCATACGAGCCGGACGTGCGTGGATGTCCGCGGCCGTTCTCGATGAACCCGTCGCTGGCGATCATCGAGAGCGGGCTGGCGATGGCCGCACGCGTCTGGTCCTCGCTCCGCCCATGAATGATCACCGTCCCGCCGGTCGCGCGGGCCTTGGCGAAAGTGGCACGGGTAAGCCGCTCGCCTGTTGACACGAGCTGGTGCAACGCGAACCTGGTGTCGGGCCAGGTCTGCCAATCATCGAACAGCGCCGACTGAATCTCGGTCATGCCCGCGCCGTACGGATACGCCTCGGTTGTCACGTCCTGCCCCGCGTCCCGCGCCGCCGTGATCGCGGCCAGGAAGCCGTCGATCTCATCGCCGGCAGACGAGTTGACGTGGACGATGTGCAGTGCGCTGCGCGCGGCTGCGGCGGCGGCAATGGTTTCCTTCAGCCCCTCGAGCCCGCCGCGCATGTGGATGTGGGCCGCAACGCCCCCCTCGGCCGCGACACGAAACATACGTTCGATCTCCGACATCGGCGCGCCGGGTGTGTAGGCGCTGCCCAATCCCATCGCCACCGCCCCTTGCGCCACGCCCTCGCGCAGAATGGTTTCCATGGCCGCCATCTGTTGGTCGGTGGCCGTGCCGCTGCCGCCGATGCCGGCCGGCAACAGACCCGTGCCCGGATCGCCCAGCACTTTCATCCGCGCCGGGATGTGTCCCACCGACACGCCGTAATTCACGATCTGGCCGGCGTCACGCGCCCCATACCAGGCCGCGACGTCGCCAGTCCCCACCTCGAGTTCGAAGGCCGACGTGACGCCATCGCGCACCATCATGCGATACGACTCTTCCTGCTGGCCGTGCTCGTGCAGGTCGATGAACCCTGGCGACACGACATGGCCGGACGCATCGATCACCCGTGCGCCCGTGAGAGGAGACTCCGACAGGATTTCGACCGTCCCGTTCCTGATTCCAACATGGCGCACGGCGTCGAGTCCCGACTCAGGATCGATGACGCGTCCGTTGGCGACGACGAGATCGAAAGGCGGTGCTTGGTCGCGCCCGCACGCAGCGACGGCGACACAGACGACGGCGCTCAGGATATGGAGGCGTGTCATGCACATGGTTGGTTGGCGCCTGTGTTTCATGGTCCACCTCACGGTAACGGCGCCGCTCGTCGCGTCACGCGCTCGTTCCGATAGACGACGCCGCCCTTCATGACGAAGGTCACGCGCTGCAGCTCGGTAATGTCCTCGAGGGGATCCGCAGACACCGCGATGATATCGGCGAGCTTGCCCCGCTCGACGCTGCCCACGCGGTCGCTCCAGCCGAGGATTTCGGCGTTGAGCTGCGTGGCCGACACGATGGCCGCCATCGGCGATTCGCCGAGCCGCACCCGCACCTCGAATTCCCTGGCATTGTCGCCGTGCGGGATCACGGCCGCGTCGGTGCCAAAGCCGATCGGCAACCCCGCAGCGAGTGCCCGCTTGAACGCCGCGTCCTTGATCTGCGCGATCTGTCGCGACCGCGCCTTCTCCGATTCCGGAACGCTGCTATCGGTCGCGATCACCGCACTCGTATACAGCGTTGGCACGTAGAACGTCCCGCGGCTCGTCGCTTTCAACATCGCGATGGTCGTGTCGTCGAGATACGACCCGTGATCGACCGTGCGCACGCCCGCCTTGATCGAGGCCGCGATCCCTTCAACGCCGTGAGCGTGGGACGCCACCGGCCTGCCCCACCGGCGCGCCTCACCGGTGGCGGCGGTGATTTCGGCGTCGGAGTACTGCTGGGCTCCGGGGGAGATGCCTTTCGACAGCACCGCGCCGGTGGCGAGAATCTTGATGAAGTCGGCGCCGTGCTTGAAGTTGTTCCGAACCGCGCTCACCACTTGCCCCGGCCCGTCCGCGAGGTTCCTCACAACGGGAACGTCGACGTAGATCGAAAACTGCCGCGCGTCGCCCGCGCCTCCGGTAGACGACACGTAGTTGCCGGCCACGGACAGTCGGGGGCCAGGCACCGCGCCGGCGTCGATGGCATCACGGAGATCCACATCCACATACGGCCACACGGGCCCCATGTCACGGCAGGTCGTGAAGCCGGCGAGCAACGTGACACGCGCGTTGCGCGCGCCCCACAACGCGTCGTGACCCGGCGTGGTCTTCACGAGGGCGTCTTCCCAGTGGATGCCGGGCCGGTTGGTGAGGTGCGTGTGGAGGTCGATCAGTCCGGGCAGCAGCGTCGCGCCGGGAAGGTCGATGATGCTCGCACCGGCGGGAACAGCGATCGTTCGGCCGACCTCCACGATGCGTTCGCCTTCGACGCGTAACATGGCCGGCGCGATCGGCGTGCCGCCGCGCCCGTCGATGAGCTGCGCCGCGCGAATGATGATGGGCGTGACCGCCTGCTCGGCCGGTAACGGCGCCAGCGCGGGCCAGGTGACGACCAGCGCAACGAGAAGAACGGTGTTGGTTCTCATGGTCTCAGCGGCGCGGGCCGTAGACCGGCAGCGGCTGACCGGCTTCCAGCGCGCCGAGATCCGGCGCCTTCCCTGCAAAGCCGTCGTTGATGTTCGGGAGCGCGATGCCACGATCCGTCGCCGCGGAGCCTGGTGCGAGGCGGAAGTCGACGTCCTTGAAGTCGTACAGGCGCTGCACCGTTTTCGGATCGCGATCGAGCTTCGGCACCTTCACGAACACGTCGTAGTCGAGCGTGATGCTGTGCTGATCCTGCCGCGTCGCCTTGACGTACTCCGCAAGCGTGGCGAACCCCGGCGCGGGCGTCGCCCCTGGCGCCGGCGGTGGCCCGAGATGCCAACGGAAGGACGCGTCGGCGCCTGGATTCGGGCGGAAGCCGTTGTAGTCCGAGGAACTGTAGCTGGTGCTGGTGTTGACGCTGAAGATCGCCGGCGCCGTGCCCTGGCCCAACATCAGGTTGTTGCGCCAGTGAGAATTCGCCGATGAGCCCGCGCTCGTCTCGGTGGTGACGGTGTTGTGGTAGAACAGCACGCCCGGCGAGCCCGCGGTCATGCGCGTCGAGCCGCCCGGCGCGTGATACACGATGTTGCGAATCCAGTAAATCGGCCCGCCGACAGACGGCTGCGTCGACATCGGGTGCGACGCCGAGTTGATCAGCACGTTCCGCATCAGGCGGATGTTGTGCATGCTGCCGTCCATCTCGATCGAGTTGTCGTGCGCGTTGGTGATGTAGTTGTTGTAGATGTCGATCGCCACCGGACGGCGGTCCCAGTACTCGCGCAACGGATACGCCGGACCGTCGTGCGCGTGCGAACCGTCGGGCATGCCGTACATCTCTGTGTCGATGCCGTCGTGAAAATCCGCCACGTAGTTGTGCGCCACCACGTGGCCAGGGCCATAGAGCCGGATCGCGGTGTACGACGCCATCACCGGCGGAAACACCTGGCCTTCGACGCCGTGGAACTGCTCCCAGAACGCGCCGTTCCACCCGGTGAGATGCTTCGAATCGTTCCTGCCGAGAAACACGCTGTCGGCGATGTAGAAATTGCTCGAGCCCGAGTAGTTCGAGAACACGCCCATGCCGACCTGCTCGAACCGGCAGCGCTTCACGGTCAACCCCTTCGAGCCGGCAATGAACTGCGTCCCGGCCCAGATCGCGATGTCGGTGTTCCTGAACGTGATCCCTTCGAAGTAGTTGAAGTCGGCGGCCTTGATGTTGAACAAGTTGAAGTTGCCACGCCCGTCGATGATCACCTCGCCGTCGCCCGCTGCCCTGATCACGATCGGTTTCTCGGGCGTGCCATCCGCCGTCAGGTAATACGTCCCCTCGAACGTGGTGGTCGCGTTGATGGTGGTCTGGTTGGCGTAGATCTCGTAGCGATACGCGTAGGTGCCCGCGTGCACCAGGATGGTGTCGCCGGCCTTCACGCGCGGCCGACCGCCGGGCGCGGTATCACCAGCGCCGCAGTAGTAGTTGTACGCGCACATGATGCCGGTGAACGACGGCTCGATCTTCGTCCCGGTGTAGCCCACCGGATACACGTGATACACCTTGCCGCCCTCGGCCGGCTTCGGTTCGGGACGCGTGCGCACCGTGACCGTCTTCGTCGCGTTGGCTGTGGGACCGCTGACGCCATCCGGATCGGTGAGCACGAAGCGCGCCTCGTAGGCGGTGTCGGGCTCGAGGTCGAGCACACTGCCCGCGAACATGTTCGGGGAGACGAGCGCAAAGACGTTCGGCTGCGTGACGCGCTCGCCGTGCAGCCGGAGGAGCGGCAGGCCGGTGTTCCACTCGCCGCCACCGGCCTTGCGATACGACACATCGACGCGCGCGTTGCGATTGGTGTCGCCGTCGATCAACCACTCGAAGCCGAGGTTGATCAACGTCGGCGGCTCGACGATGAGCTCACCGGGAGTGACCCTGGCGTCAGCGGGCGGCGCGCCCTGCTGGGCAGCGCCGAGGCTGCCCATCAGGATCGTGAAACACACGGTGGAAATCCGGGCGGTGGCTGTCATGCCCGGGCATTCTATGCCTTCGCAGTCCGGATGTACTCGTCGACGTTCTTGGCGAGCACGTCGAGCGGGACGTTGCCGCCGAGCACGACGCTGTCGTCGAAGGCCTTCAGGTCGTACTTCGCGCCAAGCGCCGACTTCGCCCTCTCGCGCTGGCGGTTGATCTCGCTGTGCCCGACCTTGTATCCGCACGCTTGTCCGGGCCACGAGCAATATCGATCAACTTCGCTGGCCACCTCGAGCGGATTCGAACCGTTCACCTCGACGAAGAATCGCACACCCTGCTCGCGCGTCCACTGCTTCGCGTGAATGCCGGTATCCACCACGAGCCGGCACGCGCGGAAGGCAATCGCCTGGAGGTAGCCCAGCCGGCCCACCGGCTCGCTGGCATAGGCGCCAAGCTCGTCGGCCAGCTGCTGCGCATACAGGGCCCACCCTTCCGAGTAGGCGTTGAACGCGAGCAGCTGCCGAATGATCGGCATCGTGCGCGTGAACTCGCCCTGCAGGATGTGCCCGGGGATCGATTCGTGGAACGTGAGATCGGCCAGGCTGTACTTGCTGTGCAGATCGGTGGACCTCAGGTTGATCCAGTAGCGTCCGGGGATCGTGCCGTCGATCGATCCGGCGCCGCCGTAGGCGGTCGGCGCGCCCGGTTCCTCTTCGGGCGGCAGCCGCTTCACTTCCATGTTTGGATTCACCTGCGTGTTGAACGCGCGCGGCAGCTGTGCGCGAATCCACGTCAGCCGATCCTGGATGAAGGCGAGGATCTCCTCGCGGCCTTTGTCGCCTTCGGCAAACTGGTAGCGGCGATCCTTGGCCAGCGCTGTCATGCGCTCACCCACCGTGCCGTTCGTGAAGCCGAGGCCCTTCAGGATGGTGTTCATCTGGGCGTGCAACTCCTTGATCTCACGCTGGCCCATCTCGTGCACTTCATCCGGCGTCATGTTGGTCGTTGTCGACGCCTTGAGCGCCCACCGGTAGAACGCGTCGCCATTCGGACGTGCCCACATGCCGGCGTCGTCTTTTGCGACCTTGCGCTGCGCTTCGAGCTCCGCGATCTGGCGATCGAGCGCCGGCGCCACTTCCTGCGCGGCGATGGTCCGTGCGCGCTCGGCCCAGTTGCCGGGGATCGCTTTCGTTCGCGTGGCGAGCGATTCGACCATCGAGCCGCCGCCACGGGCGTTCTTTGCCGACTGGCGCATCTGCGACAGCGCCTTGTCGATCAGGAACGCCGGCGGCACGAGCCCAATGCCGCGCGCCGCCTGGATTCGGCCCAGCTCGCCATCGAGTTGCTTCGCATACGACTGCAGCCGCGCGAGATACGCATCCGCGTCGGCGGCGGTGTCCACCGGGTGATCACTGTCGAGGAAGCGCGGGATGTCGAGGTACGCGCCAACGTTCTGGATCACCACGTACGGGGTGTTGCGCCAGCTGCCGACGGTGATGTCGCCGTATGGCAGGGCGAAGCCTTCGGCTGCAAGACCGTACGCACTGCGCACCACCTCGATGCTGGTGCGCATGGCGTGCGGGAGTCCGGAAACGTCGATCGCCTTGGCGCGCTCCAGGTCTTGCCGCACCTGGCTGGCGATCGTCTGCTGCCCCTCCGCCGAGCGATCGGCCAGTTGAGACCGCAGCGCCGCTCGTGCGTCTTTGTCGACGCCGAGCGAGGTCGCACTCTCAGGCGCGAAGCGCAGGTAGCTCTCTCCGATCTGATCGAGCAGTGCCTTCGCCTCGGCCTCGGCG
>JALDXK010000079.1:0-14878 GCA_032155105.1 Acidobacteriota bacterium | reverse complement strand
GGTTACCACACCTTTAGGTGTGTCGGTTACCACACCTTTAGGTGTGTCGGTTACCACACCTTTAGGTGTGTCGGTTACCTTGGCCAGCTTCTTCGCCGCTCCTGCCTCATCAATCACATCGATCGCTTTATCCGGCAGGTGCAGATCCTTCAGGTGCCGCGTCGACAGCGACACCGCCGCTTCGAGCGTCGCATCGGGATAGGTCACGCCGTGATGCGACTCGTAGGCGCCCTTCAGGCCCTTGAGAATCTCGACGGTTTCGGCTTCGGTCGGCTCCAGCACTTCGATCTTCTGGAACCGCCGCGACAGCGCGCGGTCCTTGTCGAACGACTGCTTCACGTCGGAGAACGTGGTCGAGCCAATGCAGCGCAGCGTGCCTGACGCCAGCGCGGGCTTCAACAGGTTGCCCGCATCCATCGTCCCGCCCGACGCGGAGCCCGCGCCAACGAGGGTATGGATTTCATCGATGAAGAGGATGGCATGCGGCAGCTTGTCGAGGGCGTCCAGCACCTGCTTGACGCGTTCCTCGAAGTCGCCGCGATAGCGGGTGCCGGCGATGAGCGCGCCCATGTCGAGCGCGTAGACGCGCGCGTCCGCCAACGCCTCGGGCACGTCGCCCTCGTGGATGCGCAGCGCAAGGCCCTCGGCCAACGCGGTCTTGCCCACGCCGGGCTCGCCGACGAGCAACGGGTTGTTCTTGCGGCGCCGGCACAACACCTGGATCATACGCTCGAGTTCGAGCTGCCGGCCGATCAGCGGATCGATCCCGCCCTTGGCGGCCTTGGCCATGAGGTCGGTGGCATAGGCGTCAAGCGGATTGGTCGCGCGCGCGTCGCCGTCGGGCGCCAGGCGCGGCGCGGCCGAAGACTGGTCGCCGCCGCCATGCGAAATGGCGCGGAGCAGCGTGAGGCGATCGAGGCCCTGCTTGCGCAGGAAGTACGCCGCGTGGCTCTCCTCTTCCTGCAACAGGAAGACGAGCAGCGCGCCGCTCTCGACCTGCTGGGCGCTCGACGAGGCGGCGTGCACGACGGCACGTTCGACCACACGGTCGAAGCCGAGGGTGGATTCGGGTTTGACGGCCTTGCGTCCCGGCACCGGCGTGAACGCCTTGTCGAGCACTTCCTCGAGATCGCTCTTCAGCGCCGCGAGATCGACGCGGCAGCGCGACAGGATGTCGCGTGCCTGCGGATCCTCGACGAGCGCGTGCAACATGTGCTCGAGCGAGACGAGATCGTGCCGGCGATCCGACGCGACGCGGAACGCGCGGCGGATGCTTTCGAGGGTGTCGGGCGCAAACGGCACGGGGGTGCGGCTCATTCGCGCGTCTCCTGGGTTTCGGGTTCGAGTGTCACCAACAACGGATATTCATGCTGCTCGGCGAGCCGCTGGGTCGCTTTGACCTTGGTTTCGGCCACGTCGCGCGTAAACAGTCCCGCCACGCCCACCCCGGCCTGGTGCACGTGCATCATCACCGCGTACGCATCAGGGGGCGCCATGTTGAACACGGTCTCCAGCACCCACACCACGAATTCCTGCGTGGTGAAGTCGTCGTTGTGCAGGAGAACCTTCCATAACTTTGGATGCTCGACCCGCTCCTTAATTTCAGGGTCGGGAGCTGTCCGGTTACGGATCTGGGAGTCGGCCACGGACTGATCATAACGGGATCCGGGATCCGGGATCCGGGATCCGGGATCCTGAGCCGGAAGTCGGCCGTCGAGCCTGACTGCTGATTGCTGAGCGCTGATTGCTGATTGCTGATTGCTGATTGCTACGAAATCTTCAGCGTTCTCGGCCCATGCTGCTCATCTCCACGCAAATCTTCATCGAGTTGCCACGACGGTTCGGCTTGTGTGACCAGCCGTTCGACGTCGTGGACGAACTGGCGGCGCGGGATGCCCTCGGCGCCCAGCGATAGGAGATGTTCGGTTTCGAGCTGGCAATCGATCATCGGGAAGTCCCAACGGTCCAGTTGCGCCGCCAGTCGGGCCATGGCGATCTTGGACGCGTCGGTACGGCGCGAAAACATCGACTCGCCAAAGAACATGCGGCCGATCGCCACGCCGTAGATGCCGCCGGCCAGCTCGCCGTCCATCCAGACCTCGATCGAATGCGCGAGCCCGGCGACGTGAAGCGACGTGTAAGCGCGGCGCATCTGGGCGGTGAGCCAGGTGCCGGAGTCGTCGGCGCGCGGCGCGGCGCAGCCGTCGAGGACGCGGCTATACGCGGCGTCGATGGTGACGTGGAAGGCGTCCTTCTTCAATTTTTTGCGCAGCGAATGCGACACGTGCAATCGCGAAGGCACGAGCACGGCGCGCGGATCTGGCGACCACCACAGCACGGGATCGCCATCGTTGAACCACGGGAAGATGCCGCGACTGTACGCATCGACGAGCCGCTTCATGCTCAGCGTGCCGCCGGCCGCGAGCAGGCCATCCGGGTGTTCGAGCGCCTGCTCCACCGGAGGAAAGGGGTCGGTCGGTCCAAGGAAAGGGATCATGCTAAGCTTCGAAGACCCCACGGAACGGTTGTCGCTGATGGTTTGGTTCTACGAAAGGCACGGCGCGTTCATACGGTGCGAGACGCGTACCGCTTCGAATGGCGTTGGCTTTGAGCTTGTCGTCATTCAACCGGATGGCTCGGAACGAGTCGAACATTTCGATGATTCCGCAACGCTTGCGCGCCGGCAAGCCGAATTAGAGTCCACACTGTCGCACGATGGCTGGGCGGGTCCGTTTGGGCGAACGATCTGACCAGTTAAAAATGACAAGTTAAAAGTTGAAAATAGGGCGACATTTTTAACTTGTCATTATTGATTTTCAACTTCGCTATAATTCTTAGTTCAGCCCCTTATGGTGAGTGTAGCTCAGGGGTAGAGCTCCGGACTGTGGCTCCGGCTGTCGCGGGTTCGAATCCCGTCACTCACCCCAAATTTTAAACTGGCACAGTCGGCAGTCAACGGTCGACAGTTCACCTATCAGTGCACAGTCAGCAGTTTGCAGTTTTCCTGAAGAGCCTCGAAGAGCGGCATCTTGCCGACCTGCGATTCAGCGACGTGACGCGGGCGTTGCGGGCGTTGTCGTCGGCGTACGTCGAACGGCGCGAGACCGCGCTGGTCGAGCACAAGGCCCTCGACGGGGCCGGCAAGCGCGCGGCGTTTGCCCTGTACTACGGGCCGATCCATTTCCTCCTGGTCCAACACATCCTGCGCGAGCTGAACATCACGCCGGCACCGGGCGTGGTCGTGGACCTTGGGTGCGGCACCGGCGTCGGCGGCGCCGCGGTCGCCACGGCGGCTACTCCACCACTCGGCGTGCTCGGCATCGATACGCACCCGTGGACGCTGGACGAGGCGCGGTTTACCTACCAGGCGTTCGGCCTGCGATCGGACGTGCGCCGCGGGCACGCCGCGCGCACGAGGTTTCCCGCAGAGACGTCGCTCGTCGTGGCGGCGTTCGTCGTCAACGAATTGAACGGGCAAGACCGCAACGAACTGCTGCGGCAGATCCAGATCCCCCGCCTGAAGGCGGGGGCTGTAGGGTCGTTGCCGGGAATTCTGATTATCGAGCCGATCTCGACGCGCATCTCGCCGTGGTGGCCGGAGTGGGTCGAGGCGCTGGGCGGTCGCGCCGATGAATGGAAGTTCCGGATCGAGGCGCCGCCGATTGTGAAGAAGCTGGCCAAGGCCGCCGGGCTGCGGCCTGAAGTGCTGACGGCGCGCAGCCTGCTGGTTACGTCGCCACGACTTTCGTGACGTCGGGATTCGGGGTCGTTGGCAGCGCCAGTTCGCCGCGCTGGTGCAGTTCGACGGCCGCCTTGACCACCGCGGGATCGAACGCCTTGCCTTCCAGCTCCTGCACCATCTCGAGCGCGGCATCGAGCGAGAGGCCTTTTCGGTACGACCGATCCGAGCTCAACGCATCGAGGAAGTCCGCCACGCCGAGCACGCGGCCGAGGAGCGGAATCTCTTCGCCCTTCAACCCGTCGGGGTAGCCCTGGCCGTCCCAGCGCTCATGGTGGTACTTCACGCCGGGCAGGATGCTCGCGACCTTCGCGCTTTGGATGTTCGACAGGATGCGCGCCCCGTGCACCGGGTGCAGACGCATCTGGGTGAACTCTTCGTCGGTGAGCTTGCCGGGCTTGTTGAGGATCGCGTCGGGCACGCCGATCTTGCCGACGTCGTGCAGTAATCCAGACAACTCGACCACCGCGCGGCTGTCGGCATCGAAACCGAGGTGCCGCGCCAGGCGGACGCCGAAGGCGGAGACCCGCTCCGAGTGCTTGTGCGTGTAGCCGTCCTTGGCGTCGATCAATGATGCGATGGCCTTCATGACGTCGAAGAACAGCCGCTCGACTTCCTCCATCAATCGCGCGCGATGCAGCGCGATGCCCGCCTGGTTGCCGACCGCGGCGAGCAGCTCCAGCTCGGCCTCGCTGAACTCGCGCGCCATCTGGCTGTCGACGTACAGCACGCCGAGAATCTGATCGGTGGTCCGCATCGGCGCGCACATCACCGAGCGAATGCGCTGACGAACGATGCTCTCGCCGCCCACGTAGCGATCATCGGCAAGGGCATCGTCGGTGAAGATCGAGATGCCCTTTTCGATGACGTCGTTCACCACCGTGCGCGACAGCGTGACGGCGCCCGAGGCCTTGCCGTCCCGGGTCCGGACGGCGACCATGTCGACGTCCTTGGCGTCCGAGCCGGGCGGGCGCATCAGGATGGCGGCGCGATCGCCGCCGCTGACTTCGAGGATGGCCTGGACGATCGAATCGAAGAGCGCTTCCACGCTGGCCGCCCGCGCCAGGATCTCCGACACCTTGTGCAGCGTCGTCAGGTACTTCTGCGCCGACTGCAGCAACCCGGCTTCATCCTTGCGCTTGTAGACCTGCGACAGGAACTCGAGCTTGGTCGGATCCACTGCGCGCTGCACGATCGTCTGGCTGCGCGCTTCGACGATGCTGAGCGACGTGGTGGTGCCGCCGGACACCGGTGCCGAAGACGTCTCGCCCGACGCCAGGTCGTTCAGGTCGAACAACTCGATCACCGTCGAGCCGATGCGAATCTTGTCGGCACGCTGCAGTTCGAGCGAGCCAATGCGCTTGTCGTTGACGAAGGTGCCGTTCGCCGACTGGAGATCCGAGACCACGCACGCATCCGCCCGTGCGGTGATGGTGCAATGCCTGCGCGATGCCGCCTCGTCGTCCACCACCACATCGCAGCCCTTGAGGCGGCCAATCGAAATGGTCTGTCCGGAGTTGACCGCCACGATCCGGCCAATCTCCTTTCCGGACCTGACGACGAACTCGAATCGCATGTTGAGATGATATAGGGGTCGGTCCCTTTTGGTGAATCCCACAAAAGTGGAGATGATGCATAAGGGAGCCAGACCGCGAAAGTCATGGAAGACAACAGCCTCGTCGCCAAGCGACTGCGCTACATCGAGCGCCAGCGTGCACTGCATGCGGAACGCGTCGATGTGGTGTTCGACGGCCGCGGTCCAGAAGGCACCGGGCCCACGAATCGTCACGGCATGCCGAAGCTGCCGGTGGGCCAGCGCCAGGTTCCGAACTGGCCGGTGCTCGACCTTGGCGACAGCCCTGAGATTGCGACAGGCACGTGGCGGCTCGAGGTTGGCGGCCGCTGCGAGAATCCATTCGCGGTGTCGTGGCAGGACTTTCTCGCGCTGCCGCAGGACGAGGACGTGAGCGACTTCCACTGTGTGACGACGTGGAGCCGCATGGACAATCACTGGAAAGGCGTGCGCTTCCGCACGCTCGCCGAACTGGCCGTGCCGTTGCCCGATGCCACGCACGTGCTGTGCACGGGCTACGATCACATGCCGGGCACGCGCATTCCCTACACCACCAACCTGCCCCTCGCGCGCGCTGTCGAAGACGACGTGCTGCTGGTGCACACGTGGGAGGGCGCCCCGCTGCCGCAGGAACACGGCGGCCCTTGCCGGATGATCACGCCGAAGCTCTATGCGTGGAAGGGCACCAAGTGGATCCGCAAGATCGAATTCCTCGCCGGCAATAAACGCGGCTTCTGGGAAGAACGCGGCTACTCGGATACGGCCGAACCGTGGTTTGACGATCGATATTCGACATAGAGGCTCGGAACTTGGGACTTGGGGCTTGGGGATCGGGGCTGGGACTTGGGACTTCGGATGTTCGTAGCTAAGGACTTACGGCCGATGTTGGCGACGCTGCCGTCGCAGCCGCCAAGCCTGACCAACAAGGACTACGTCTACGAACCGAAAGTCGACGGCATCCGCGCTATCGTCGAGGTCTTGCCTGGCGCGCCGAGGGCGGCCGTGCGGCTGTGGTCGCGCAACGGCAATGAAAAGACGCCTCAGTTCCCCGACATCGTCGATGCGATCGGCACGTGGCTGAAGAAGATCACGGCGCCGATCGTCCTCGATGGCGAGGTGGTCGCGCTCGACGAGGACGGACGACCGGCAAGCTTTCAACGCATCCAGCACCGCATTCACGTCACCGTGCCGGGATTCAATTCGCGCAAGCAGATCCTGTCGCCGGAGGAACAACCGGTGGCGTTCATTGCGTTCGATTTGCTGCGCGACGGCGATCGGGATCTCCGTAATCTCTGCCTCTCCGAGCGCCGCCAGCTCCTCGAAGCGCTGTTCAAGAAATACAAGCCACCCACATCAGAACTGGTCCGCCTGACCCCGCAATCGATCGGTGATGGCACGGCGTTGAAGAAACGGGCCGACACCGAGAAGTGGGAGGGCTTGATGGTCAAGCTCTCGCGGTCGCCGTATCGCGAGGGACGGCGCAGTCCCGAATGGATGAAGCTCAAGCTCACCAAGCAGGACGAGTTCATCGTCTGCGGCTGGACCGAACCCGGCGGGACGCGACAGCATTTCGGATCGCTGATCCTCGGCGCGCACGACAAGGGCCGGTTGCGATACGCGGGTGAAGTCGGCACGGGCTTCAAGGGATCAGAGCTCGATCGCATCATGCGCATGTTGAAGCGCATCGAGTCGCCGACCAGCCCGTTCGATCCGGTGCCGAAGCTGTTGTCGGCAAAGGGCAAGCCGCATTGGGTGAAACCGCTGCTGGTCGCCCAGGTTCGCTATAGCGAGATCACTGACGATGGGCGCCTCCGACACCCGGCTTATCTAGGGCTTCGGGATGACAAGCTCCCTCACGAAGTCCTTACGCCCACCAGAACGGTTACAGGGGTTGCAAACACAGGGGTTACAAGGGTTACAGGGGTCACGCAGCCTGCGTTCGATACGGTCACGCAGGCGGACATCGATTCAATCCTCGACCAGCTCAACTTCCTCGAGAAGGCGCGCAAGAACGGGCGGCTGAAGCTGCCGGACGGCGACACGCTGGAAGTCACGAATCTCCACAAGAGCTTCTGGCCGCAGATCAAGAAGACCAAGGGCGATCTGATCCGGCACTACGCGCGCATCGCGCCGTGCATCCTGCCGGTGGTGAACAACCGGCCGCTGGTGATGAAGCGGCTGCCAAACGGCGTCGAGGGCATGTCGTTCTATCAGCATCGCGCGCCCGAGCCGGTGCCGCCGGGCGTGCGCATCGAGACGTTGCCGAATGACGATGTGCCGGCGCGGTTGATCGGCGGGTCGCTGAAAACGCTGCTCTACATGGCACAGCTGGCGTCGATCTCGATGGACCCGTGGTTCTCGACGATGGACGATCTCGATTCGGCGGACCAGGTGGCGATCGATCTCGATCCGCAGCCGGGCGCGACGTTCGATCAGATCCTCGACGTCGCCCATTGGGTGGAAGACGAGCTCGAGCGCGTCAAGGTGCAGGGCTTCCCGAAGACGTCAGGGTCGGAAGGGCTCCACGTCTACATCCCGCTGCCACCCGGGACGCCTTATGAAGCCGGCATGCTCTTCTGTCAGATCATCGCCACGATGGTGGCGACGAAGCATCCGAAGGTGGCGACGGTCGAGCGCATGGTCAGGCAGCGCAAGGATGGCACCGTCTACGTGGATTACCTGCAGAACATCCAGGGCAAGACGCTCGCGTGCGCCTACAGCGCGCGCGGCAGCGCGTTTGCCGGGGTGTCGACGCCGCTCGCCTGGAAGGAAGTGCGCCAGCGTCCGAAGCCTCAGGATTTCACGATCGACACCATCGAGGCGCGGCTGAAGAAGACCGGCGACCTGTGGGCGAAGATGCGCACGCACAAAGGCACCGATCTCCTCAGCGCGATCGAGAGGCTGAGCGGGAAGAGCTAACAGACGATAGCCGCGGATGGCTCGAATATCATCGGGACGAATATTCCGATCGGCAACACTACGGTCTTTGGCGCGCCGATGGGAAATGGCGACTACCTGGTGTTCGGACCCGCCGGGTCGAGCGTTCCCGGGTCCTTTGGTTCGCTGAACTTCAACACCGGTACTGGAGACATCTCCATCACCGGCTGTATCCCGGGCCTTGGGGTCGGGGTCGGCGCGTGCGACACCACCGTGCTTCTCGGCGGCACGATTACGAACTTTGAGAACGTGTTTGGCCTCAACCGCATTGTGGCGATGGTCGGTAACGACACGAAGAATGCCAGCTTGCTCACGGCCATTGGCTTGGGTCCGAACACGCCGTTCTCCCTGACGGGTGCGGTTCTAACCGGCGCCCCGTTCGGCCAGGGCGTCGCCAACGCGCAACCGTCGGTCAGTACCGACATCGCGAACGCCGAGATCGTCTCGCCCAACCCGACCACAGTAACCCCCGAACCAGCAACGATGCTGCTCCTCGGAACGGGACTACTCGTGGCATTCCGCGCTCGGCGGAGGGCGGCGTAAGGCGCCTGCCTGCGAAACAACAACCGGTGGAGAGCGTAACGCTCTTCACCGGTTTCCATTTGTACTCCCACGACTTCCCAATTTAGAACTGGAAGCGCAGCTCCCCGATCACCTGGCGCTTGAGGTAGTCGCCGAACACGTGCGACTGGATGTCCTCGTTCGTCAGGTTGATCACCTTCAGCGTGGCCTGGATCCTCTCGCCGGCGAACTTCACGCCGAACGCGCCGTTAACCTGGGTGTAGGCCTCGGTCGGCCCGGCGTAGCGCGCGTCGAGCACGTCCTGCCAGAACGCATCGTCCACATAGCTCACCGACAGGTTGCCGAGGAAGCGGTCCTGGCTGAAGTTGAAGCCGGCGTTGAAACGGTTCTTGGGCGGCTTGTTGATCTCGCTCTCCGGGAAATCGGGGATGGGATCAGCCTGGAACGAGTAGTTCGCGAACACGTTCAGGGCGCGGCTCACCGCGCTGTCCACGCCCAGCTCGAAACCCTTGTTCTTGACGGTGCCGAGGTTCAGGTAGCTGAATTCCGACGGCAAGCCACCAGTCGTGCACGAAGCGCCCGGCACGCAGGGCGGCGGCAGCGCTTCCAGCACCACTGGCGGCAGCGGCCAGCCCGGCGGCGGCGCCGCAGCGCGGTAGCGGCCGGTTTGCGTGAAGAAGATCTCGTCCTGGTTCTCCGTCCAATAGACCGCCGCCGACACCGTGGCGCGGTTGTTGATCACGCCGGTGTAACCGACCTCGATCGATTGGGTCGACTCCTCGGTGAGCGACTCGTTGCCGATGGCGCGGACCGGGAAGGTGTAGGTCAGGCCCGGAGCGAGCGCCACCTGGTTGAGGATGGTCGTCTCGAGGTAGTTGTTGATCAGCGACGGCGAGCGGAACGCCTTGTTGTACGACAGGCGCACGGCGTGGTCGGGGGCCGGCTTGAGGATCAGCGCCACGCGCGGCGAGAACACCGGGTCGTCGATGTTGCCGAACTTGTCGAGGCGCGCGCCGAGGTTGATGCGGACGAGGTCGCTCAGGAAGATTTCATCCTGGATGTAGGCGCCGATCTCGGTACGGTCGTCGCCGCGCGGCGCGATCGACAGGTTGAAGGTGTTCATCCGCACGTTGCCGCCGTAACTGACGACGTTACGCGAGCCGATGGTGTTGATGTTGCCCAGCTCGAAGTCGTAGGTCTGTGTGTCGAAGATGAACGGGATCGGCTGGCCATTGGTGCCGATCGCCAGCAACCCGGTGGCGTCGCCGTTGAGGATGTTGGTGAAGAAGTTGAACTTCAACCCGCCGCGCGAATAGCGCAACGAGCCGTAGCCGACGCCGACGCTCGAGGCATCGAACGGCCCGATGCCGGTGTGGAAGATGCCGTCGGTGCCCGAGTAGCCACCGGCCATCACCAGCTTGTAGGTGCCGCCGGGTGCGTCGTAATCGATGCGGGTGTCGAACTTCGGCTGCGTGGTGCCCTGGTTCGAGAAGTTCGGATATTGCGTCCCGGTCCCGTTCGGAATCGGGCCCGTGGGGCGCGCCAGCGCGTCCGACGTATAGCCGCCGCCGGAAATCTTGTAGGCCCAGCGGTCGTTCACCGCCCGCGCGTGCGTGGCGTTGAGGCTGAACAGCGAGCCGTTGTCGAGCTGCTCCCCGCCGTCGGGGTCGCGCTGGAACGTGCCGAACGAGATCGTCGCGCTGTTGCCATTCAGCTCGCGCGGCGTCTTGGAAATGAAGTTGACCACGCCGTTGAGCGCGTTGGCGCCCCACACCGCGGAGGCCGGTCCGCGGATGACTTCGATCTGCCGCAACTCGTTGGTGTTCACCGGCAGAAGGTCCCACGCCACGAATCCGAAAAAGTCGAGATAGATGCTACGGCCGTCGAGCAGCGCAAGTGTCGACGTAGCGAGGGTGGACGCGGCGCCGCGGATGTTGAGGTTGTAGTCGCGCGCCGAGGTCTGCGAGATGTTGACGCCCGGCACCGAGCGGAACAGCTCGGCGTAATTGGTGGCTGGCGTCGACGCGATTACGTCGGCGGTGACCACCGACACGGTTGCGGGCGCGTTGACCAGTTGCTGCTCCACCTTGGTCGCCGTCACGACGACCTGTTCTTCGTAGACCGGTTGCTCTTCCGGCGGTGGTGGCGGCTGTTGCGGCGGTGGTTGGGGCGGTGGCTGCTGCGACCCGGTTTGCGCGAACGCAATGGTGGCTGCCGCCAACACGAGGGCCAGCGCCATTGCCAGGGAATGTTTCATGGGACCTCCAGCGACAGGATCATCAGATCCACTGTCGGCACGATGTGGGGGAGTTGGTAATGACTGACTATTCTAACGAGGCGGGCCTCGGCTACAGCCTTCGGGAAAATCCACAGTCGTGCTGGCCGCGAACCGAGCGGACCAGCTCCACGTAGTCGGGCCGGTCGGCCGGCGACCGATGGCGGTACTCAGCAAGGATCCGATCATCCTGCACGACGAACACACCCGGCAGCTGCCGCATCATCTCGGTGGTCTGCCCGCCGAAACCGTGCGTGATGGCGCACACCGCGCCGCGCGTCCAGACCCTGGGATCGACCAGCGCCTGCACGCCAGTGCGTCCGAGACCGAAGGCGCGGTAATGCGCGAGCGTGGGATCGCTGATCGTGGTGATGCCGCCGAGGCCGTACTTCGCGAACCATGGCCGAGCTTCCGTCTCCGAGCCACCGTGCACGAACGCCACGGCTGCCCCGCTTGCGCGAAGCTCGTCGCGCACCGCCGCCACATCGGCCATGGCCTCGCGACAGAAGGTGCAGCCGAACGATCGCAGGAACACGACCAGCGCCGGCGACTCCGCGGCCAGCGTGCGGAGCGGTGAATCCGCCGGAAGGGAAATGGTGCCGGGCACCGCGATCACGCGTTGGCGGCGTGGGACACCTTGACGGTGGTGGCGGCCCACTGTTCGAGCTTGCGCGCGTCGGCGTCGAAGCGGCGGATGCCCTCGGATAGCTTCTCCACCGCCATCGGATCTTCGTTGTGCAGCCAGCGGTAGCTCTGCTCGTCGAGCGTGATCTTCGGCTCGGCTGACGCGCGAGCCGACTCGGGCGTGAGGCGCGGCGCGACCTCGCCTTCGCTCTTCTGCAGCGACTCGAGCAGATCTGGGCTGATGGTCAGCAGGTCGCAGCCGGCCAGATCGATGATCTGCTCAACCTTCCGGAAGCTCGCGCCCATGACCTGCGTGGTGTAGCCGTTTTTCTTGTAGTAGTTGTAGATGCGCGTCACCGATTTCACGCCGGGATCCTCGGCCGCCGGAATCTCGGCGCCGCGTTCCTTCCGGTAGTAGTCGTAGATGCGGCCCACGAAGGGCGAGATCAGCGTGACGCCGGCCTCCGCGCACGCCACCGCCTGCGCGAAGCTGAAGAGGAGCGTGAGGTTGCAGTGAATGCCTTCGCGCTCGAGCTCGGAGGCGGCGCGAATGCCTTCCCACGTGCTGCCCACCTTGATCAGGATGCGCTCGCGGCCGACTCCGGCCTTCTCGTACAACCCGATCAGCTCGCGCGCCTTGGCGATGGTGCCCGCGGTGTTGAAGCTCAATCGCGCATCCACCTCGGTCGACACGCGCCCCGGCACGATCTCGAGAATCTCGCGTCCGAAATTCACCGCAAGGCGATCCATGAACGCCTCGGTGCGCGTTCGGTCGGTCGCGCCCGCCTGCCCCCCGGAGCCTTGGCGAAGGGCGGCCTGCTCGGCATCCGCCAGCGCGGCCTCGACCAGCGGTCGGTACTGCGGCTGCTGCGCCGCCTTCAGCAGCAACGACGGATTGGTCGTCGCGTCCTGGGGCCGGAACTGACGCATCGCCTCGATGTCGCCGGTGTCCGCAACCACGGTGGTGACACGCTTCAGGGAATCGAGAAGGGACATGCAATAGAGGATACCCCTAGAATGGTGAGCTGTGAGAGTCCTGGTCGCTGACATCGGTGGCACGCACGTCAAGTTGATGCACTCGGGCAGCTCCGAGGCCCGCAAGTTCGATTCAGGGGATGGGTTTACGCCACCTCAAGTGGTCGCCGGCATCAAGGCCAACACGGCCGACTGGCAGTACGACGTGATCACGCTGGGCATTCCCAGCCCCGTCGTTCGCGGCAAGGTGATGGAAGAGCCGTGGAACCTCGGCAAGGGATGGGTGGCGTTCGACTGGGCCACCGCGCTCGGTAAGCCCGTCAAGATCCTCAACGACGCGGCCATGCAGGCGCTCGGCAGCGATGAAGGCGGCCGCATGCTGTTCATCGGCCTCGGCTCCGGCCTCGGCACGGCCCTCGTTGACGATGGCCACGTGGTGCCGCTGGAGTTGGCGCACCTGCCTTACCAGGACCAGACCTTCGAGGACCTGCTCGGCCAGCGCGGGCTGAAAGCGCTCGGCGAGGAGACGTGGAAGGCCGTGGTCCTCGAGTGCGCCGAATTGCTGCGAGCCGCCGTGGCCGCCGAATACATCGTCCTCGGCGGCGGCAACGTCCGGCTGTTCGATGAACTTCCGCCCGGCGTGCGGCGCGGCCACAACGACAGGGCCTTCGAAGGCGGTTTTCGCGCGTGGGAACGCGCCGAGACGCCAGACACGGGCAGGTCCCCACTGGCGACGCTCGCCGCGTTCGCGCCACGGCAGCACCTGCGGAGGATGTTCGAAGACGATCCGGGGCGCGCATCGCGGTTCTTCCTCACCGTCGGGGATCATCTGTTCATCGACTACTCGAAGAACCTGGTCACCGAGGATTCGATGCGCGCGCTCATGCAACTGGCGCGCACGACGGCCGTCGAGACGCTGCGCGATCGGATGTTTGCCGGCGAGCCGATCAACAGTACGGAACAGCGCGCGGTGCTGCACGTGGCGCTGCGCAATCGATCGGGGCGGCCGATGCACGTGAACGGCCGCGACGTCATGCCCGAGGTACAGGCGGCGCTGGATCACATGCGCGCCTTTTCCGAGGCCGTGCGGCAGGGACAGTGGCTCGGGTACACCGGCCTGCGCATCACCGACGTGGTGAACATCGGCATCGGCGGCTCCGATCTCGGGCCCGCGATGGCCGTCGACGCGCTGAAACCGTACACCCTCGAAGGCCCGCGCGTGCACTTCGTGTCGAACGTCGACGGCAACCATCTCGCCGACACGCTGCGGCCGCTGCACCCGACGACCACGCTGTTCACGATCGCGTCGAAGACGTTTACGACGCAGGAAACGATGGCCAACGCGCGCTCGGCGCGGGCGTGGTTCCTGGACCGGGCGAAAGACGAGGCGGCGATTGCGAAGCACTTCGTCGCGATCTCGACCAATACCCGCGAGGTCACCTCGTTCGGCATCGCGCCAGACAACATGTTCGTGTTCTGGGACTGGGTCGGCGGCCGCTACTCGCTGTGGTCGTCGATCGGCCTGCCGATCGCGCTTGCCGCCGGCTTCGGCCACTTCGAGCAGCTGCTCGACGGCGCGCACGAAATGGACGAGCACTTCCGGACCGCGCCGCTCGAGCAGAATGTGCCGATCGTGCTCGGCCTGCTCGGCGTGTGGTACGCCAGCGTGCTCGGCGCCGAATCACACGCCGTGTTGCCGTACGAGCAGCACCTGCACCGGCTGCCGGCCTACCTGCAGCAGCTCGAAATGGAAAGCAACGGCAAGCGCGTCGATCGCGACGGCCGCGCGGTGGACTGCCATACCTCGCCCGTGGTGTGGGGCGAGCCCGGCACCAACGGCCAGCACGCATTCTTCCAGCTGTTGCACCAGGGCAGCCGCCTCATCTCGACCGATTTCCTCGTCGGCATCCAGTCGCACGATCCGCTGAGCGAGCATCACCGCCTGCTCGTTGCCAACTGCATCGCGCAGACCGAGGCCTTGATGCGCGGCAAGACCGAAGCGGAAGTGCGCGCCGAACTGCAGGCGCAGGGACACGCGGGCGCGGCGCTCGACGCGCTCAGGCCGCACAAGGTGTTTCCGGGGAACCGCCCGTCGACCACGATCATGTATCGCAAGCTCGGACCGCGCACGCTCGGCCTGCTGCTGGCGATGTACGAACACCGCGTCTTCACCATGGGGGCGGTGTGGAACATCAACTCGTTCGATCAGTGGGGCGTCGAGCTCGGCAAGCAG
>JALDXK010000078.1:0-14899 GCA_032155105.1 Acidobacteriota bacterium | reverse complement strand
GGCGCGTTGAAGACCGCGATGCCCTTGTCGGCATTGCTCTGCGGAAATTGCTGCGTCAGCCGGCCGGCGATGCCGGACATCTCCGACTGCGCCTGCGCAACCGAGACGCCACGCGACAGGCGCGCAACCGCTCGGTAGTTGTGCGCGGAGCGAGATTCATTGGGCAGCGGCGCCGGGCCGATGTGGTAGATGTCGCTGCGCGCCGGGAAGCGGAACGCCGTCACGCCGACGATGGTGTAGGCCTGTTGTCCGAACGTGATCGTGGCGCCGATCGCTCGTGGATCGGACGCGAACTGCCGCCGCCAGTAGGAATCGCTGATCACCACCGACGGCGCACCGCCATGCCGTTCTTCCTCCGCGGTCAGCAACCGGCCCACCATCGCCGTCGCGCCGAAGACGCGGAAGTACCCAGGCGTGGTCCGCGTGGTCGTGGCGTAATCCGACACGTTGTTCACGGTGACGCTGGTTTCGAAGCTCTGGTAGTGCGCGACGCTGTCGAAACTCCGGCTCTGGTCGCGCCAGTCGCGAAAGTCCGGGCCCGACACGGTGGTATTGCGGTTGCCGGTTTTCAGGTTCTGGTTCGTGACCACGACGATGCGATCGGGCGAGTCGAACGGCATCGGCCGCAGGACCACCGCATTCACGACGCTGAAGATCGCCGTGGTGGCGCCGATCCCGAGCGCCAGCGTCAGGATCGCAGTGGCCGCGAAGCCGGGTTGGCGCGTCAGGGTGCGGACGCCGTAACGGATGTCCTGGAGCAGGTTGTCCATGCAGCTTTAGATGCGGATAGGCAGGGGAGGGTTTACTGCACCCGTTGCACCCGCCTCATGTTGCCTTTCAACAGAAGTTCTGCTAACTTCTGTTGCCTATCAACATGAGCAGCAACAATTCCGAAATCCCCTACGGCACGCTGGACCTGATGGTGCTGAAGACCCTGGCCGGGCTCGGTCCGCTCCACGGCTACGGCATCGCCCGCCGCATCGAGCAGGTGGCCGAAGGCGCGCTGGCGCTCAACCAGGGCACCATCTATCCCGCGCTGCTCCGCCTCGAGCAGAAAGGCTGGATCAAGAGCGACTGGGGCACGAGCGAGAATAACCGCCGCGCCCGGTTCTATTCGATCACCGCCACCGGCAAGCGCCACCTTTCCTCGGAGTCCGACAACTGGGCGCGGACCGTCGCGATCGTCAACCGCTTGCTGGCCACCGATTAGACACAGATTAGATGCCGATGATGCGCACGTTTCTTTCACGCCTGCTGGATCCGCTGCTGCGGCGGGCACGCGATCGGCGGCTCGCCGACGAGGTGCAGGCGCACCTCGCGCTGCTGACCGACGAGTACGTCGCCAGGGGGATGCCGCCGGACCAGGCGCGCCTTGCCGCCCGAAAGTCGTTTGGCGGTGTCGATCAGATCAAGGCCGTGTACCGCGACCAACGGGGCTTTCGTCTCATCGATGAACTGCGCCAGGACCTTCGCTACGGGCTCCGTCTGATCGCGCGCGATGGATGGTTCACCACCGCCATCGTGATCGCGCTCGCCCTCGGCATCGGCGTCAGCAGCACGATGGTGACGTTGATCTACAGCATGAACTTCCGCGGCCTGCCGTTCCACGAGGCCGCGTCACTCGTCGGGATCACTGGCGAGCAGACGCGCGCGCAGGGCGGCCGGGTGCCGTTGGCGGTGTTCGACGCGTGGCGATCGGCATCGCGCAGTTTCGTGGGCATCGCCGCGGAGGCCGATGCACCGATCAATCTTGGCGACGAATCGCACGCCACCGATCAGTTCGGCGGCACGTTCGTCAGCCACAACACGTTCGCGCTGCTTGGCGAGCAACCGGTGCTCGGCCGCGGCTTCCAGCCGGAGGACGATCGCGCCGGCGCGCCGGCGGTGGTGATCATCGGGTATCGCCTCTGGACCGATCGCTACGGATCGGACCCCACGGTGATCGGCCGCGCGGTGCGCGCCAACGGCGAGCCGGCCACCATCATCGGCGTGATGCCGGACGGATTCAGGTATCCAGTGGATTCGCAGGTGTGGCGGCCGCTGATGTCGTTTCCGCCGCTGCTGACGCCGGCGGCGCCCGAGCGGCCGGTGAAACTGGTCGGCCGGTTGAGGCGCGGTGTGACCGCCGCGCAGGCGCAGGCCGAGTTGGCCTCGATCGTCTCCACCCTGACGACGGTGCCTGACGCTGATCGCACGCGGCGCACCATCATCATGCCGCTCAACGAGACCTACTTCGGCAAGGCCACCCAGCCGGTGCCGATGATGATGATGGCGGCGGTGCTGGTGGTGCTGCTGATTGCCTGCAGCCACGCCGCGAGTCTGCTGCTCGCCCGCTCCGCGACGCGCGCGCGCGAGATGTCGATGCGGGCCGCGCTCGGCGCCGGCGCCGCGGGCTTTGCCCGCGCCTTCGCCAACGAAGTCGCCGGCTTCGGCCTGCCGTACTGGACGCGCTTCACGTTCGACGGTCCCCTCATCGCGATCGTCGCGGTGCTCAGCCTGGCGACCGGCGTGATCGTAGGCATGCTGCCGGCGCTGCACCAATCGCGCGTCACTCTCAACGAGGTGCTCAGCCAGAGCGGCCGTTCGGGCACGGCGCACCCGCACGCCCTTCGCGCTACCACCCTCCTCCTGATCGGTGAGCTGGCGCTGACGATGATCCTGCTGTCGGCGGCTACGGGGCTGGTCCGCAGTGCCGGCGTGGTGTATCGCGCCGACCAGGCGATCGACGTCGCCCATCTCTGGGAGCTGCGCATGGCGCTGCCACAGGGCACGTACGGCACCGCCGACCAGCGACGCCCGTTCTTCGATGCGCTGGATGAACGGCTGCGAAGCCTGCCCGACGTCGAGTCCGCGGCGCTCGCCGCCGCCGCGCCCTTCAACGCCCGCGACAGCCGCGGCATCGTGATGGACACACAGACGCCGGCCGAGCGGAATCCCTCGGCGGGCTTCGTGCCGATCGGCGATCGCTATTTCGACACGCTCGGGTTGCGCGTGCTGCGCGGGCAGCGCTTCGAGGATCTCGACGCCGGATCCAGGGCCACGGCAGCCCTCGTCAACGAGCGGTTCGTGCAACGGTTCTCACCTGACGTGGATCCCATTGGGCGGGAGGTGTTGCTGTTCAACGAGCGCGCGCCCGGCGCCCTGCCCGAACGCGTGACGATCGTCGGCATTGCGCCGCCGCTGCGCCAGCAGATCGCCGCGGGGCATACGCCGGTGATCTACGTGCCGTATGCCACCCAGACGGGGACGATCGCGTCGTTGATCGTTCGCGGCAACCCGGAACGCTTCGCCGGCGCCCTGCGCAGCGCGGTTCGCGAGCTCGATCCGGATCTGCCGCTCTTCAACCTGCAATCGCTCGAGCGGGTGTCCTACCTGTCGCGCTGGATCCAGCGCATCACCAGCACCGTGTTCTCCATCGTCGCGGTGATCGCCACGTTGTTGTCGGCGCTCGGGCTGTATGCGCTGACGGCGTACGCGGCCTCGCAACGGACGCAGGAAGTCGGCGTCCGCATGGCGCTGGGCGCGCAACGCTCGCAGGTATCGTGGCTGTTCCTGCGCCGGGCGCTGCGGCAGGTCTCGAGCGGACTGGCGATCGGCCTGGTCGGCGCCATCGCCGTCGGCGGCGCACTGCAGGGCGCGATGGTCGACGTCAGCGCCACCAGCCCCGTCGCGCTGGCCGGCGTGGCCGCGTTTCTGATCGCGATCTCGGTCGCAGCCGCGCTGCTGCCGGCGTTCCGGGCCTCGCGGCTCGATCCGGTGGCGGCCCTTCGACAGGATTGATGCCGATGCGGAACCTGCGCGCGGCGTGGTTGCGACTGCTGGAGCTATTCGACCGCGACCGCCGCGAACAGCGGCTGGACGAGGAGATCCAGTCGCACCTGGACCTCCTGGTTCACGAGCACATGGCCCGCGGCCTGTCGCGCAACGAGGCGGTGCTGGCAGCCCGCAAGAGTTTCGGCGGCGTCGATCGCACGCGCATCCTGCATCGCGAGAACAGGGGTTTGCCGATTTTCGAGAGATTTGTCCAGGATGTGCGTTTCGCCTGTCGCGTGCTGCTGCGCGACCGCGGCTTCGCGATGACCGCGATCGTCGTGCTGGGAGTGGGGCTCGGCGTGAACAACATGTTCTTCACGCTGGTGTATGCGCACAAGTTTCGTGGGGTCGCCATCGAGAACGTCGACCAGGTGATGCACATCTCGACAGTTGACGATCGCGCCGCCAATCGCCTGGTGTCGCTGCCGGAATTCGAGGACTTGCGGGCGGCGCAGACCAGTTTCAGCGGCCTGGCCGCCTACGCGAATGGCGTGGCGACCGTTGGCGATCAGGGTCGCGCTCCCGACCGGTTCAACTCGGCCTACATCACCGCGAACGCCTTGCCGTTGCTGGGCCTCTCGCCGTCGTTGGGGCGCTTGCCGTCCGCGGACGACGATCGTCCCGGTGGTGAGCCGATCGTCCTGCTCGGCAGCGACGTCTGGCGGCAGCGCTACGAGGGCGATCCGCAGATTCTCGGCCGCTCGGTGCTCGTCAACGGATCACCGGTCACGGTGATTGGCATCATTCCCGAGCGGTCCGGCTTTCCGAGCACGGCGAGCGTGTGGCTGCCGCTCGGCCAGTTTCCGGATCTGCAGCCGAATCGGTCGACCAGGCCCCTGAACGTGATCGGCCGGCAGCGAGCCGGCGTCAGCGAGGCCGCCACGCGTGGCGAGGTGGAGACGATCTTCGGCGGCTTCGAGACTGCCTATCCCGATACCAACCGCAACGTCCGCGCCCGGGTCGTGCCGCTGAACCAGCGGCTGCTCGGGAACCTCGACGGCTGGATGCAGTTCATCATGGCCGGGATTATCGTGATTCTCGTGGCGTGCGCGAACGCGGCGAACCTGATGATGGCGCGCGCGTTCCATCGCGCCCCCGAAATTGCGATTCGCACCTCGCTCGGCGCGAGCCGCGCCCGCGTCGTCGCTCAGCTGATGGTCGAGGCGCTCGTGCTCGCCGGTGCCGCGGCGGTCGTCGGCGCCATCATCTCGGTCGCCGGCGTCCGCGCGGTGCAGTCTGGGATCCCTGAAGGCATCCTTCCGTACTGGACCGACTACTCGATGGACCTGGCTGTCTTCGGCGGACTCGTCGCGCTGTCTCTGGCGACCGTCGTCGTGTTCGGGCTGATTCCCGCGATTCACGCGGCGCGCACCGACATCAACCGCACGCTCAAGGACGGCGGCCGCGCCAGCACCGGCACCGGCATGGGCGTGCTGACCGGCGCGTTCCTGAGCGTGGAGCTGGCGCTGGCGATGATCCTCATCGCGCAAGTCGCGGTCGCCACGTACCTCGCGAACCCGCCGATGCCGACCGACGCCAACATCAACACCACCGACGTGATCACGGCAACGATCACGCTTCCGGCCGCCGCGTACCCGACCGCGGATCGCCGCCAGCAATTCTTCACCAACCTCGATCAGCGCCTGGCGGGCCGCGCGTCGATCGTCACGACCTCGCGCGCCACGACTCTGCCGGGTGAAAGCGATTCGCCGCGCCGGTTGCAGGTGCTCGGGCAGGAACAGCCGGCGGGCACGCCGCCTCCAACGGTCTTGACCATCGACGTCGCGCCTCGCTATTTCGACACGATTACGATCGCGCTGCTGCGCGGCCGCGACTTCACCAGCATGGACGGCACACCGGGCTCCGAGGTCGCGATCGTCGGCGAACGCTTTGCCGAGGTATTCCTGAACGGCGACGATCCGATGGGCGCGCGAATTTCGGTGACCGCTGCCAACGCGCCCGCGACGGCGCCGTCTCGCTGGTTGACGATTGTCGGCGTGGCGCCGGCGGTGCGCCAGCAGAGCTTCGACGGTAGGGCTGGGCAACCGCCGCTCGTCTATGTGCCGATTGCCGGCGGCGCGCCGGTGACGTCGACGGTCATGGTGCGGCATCGCCTCGATCCGGAAGCGGCGGCGAGCCTGTTGCGGGCCGAAGCGCACACCGTTGATCCGAACGTGGCGCTCTATCGCATGCGGACGCTGAAGCAAGTGGTCCGTGAAGGCCAGTGGACCCGCCACACCTCCGCAGTGCTGGCCGACACGGTGACGTACATGAGCCTGCTGCTGGCGATGGTCGGCCTCTATGCCGTAACCGCGCAGCGCGTGACGCTCAAGACGCGCGAGATCGGCCTGCGCATGGCCCTCGGCGCGCGATCGACACAGATCGCCCGGATGATCGTCGCCGGCCTGCGGGTGCCGTTGCTGGCCGGGGTGCTGCTCGGGACGGCCGGCGCGATGGCATGGGATGGCGCGTTTTCGTCGGGCCTCGCCGGCGTCTACGCCAGCGCGCCGCCGACGCTATTGAAGATTGCCGGCTTCATCGTCGTCATCGTGATCGTGTCGTGTTTCATGCCGTTGCGCCGCGCGACGGCGACCAATCCGATCGCTGCACTGCGTCACGATTAGCGCGGCGTGATCCGCTTCATCTATTCACCCTTGAGTGTTTCAGCTGGGTCGACGCGAGCGGCGTGCACCGCCGGCAGCATCGCAGACGCCGCGGCCACGACGAGCACCACGATAACGGCTGATGCGAAGGTCATGGGATCGAGCGGCTCGACGCCATGCAGCAGGCCCTGCACGGTCCGCGTGCCCGCCGCGGCCAGCGCAGTGCCCGCCACCGCGCCCGCGACGGCCAGGCGCAGCCCCTGCGCCAGGACCAGGCGCCGCACGCCTTCACGATGCGAGCCCAGTGCGATCCGAATCGCGTACTCGCGGCGTCTGAGCTGCGAGGTCAGCGCCACGACCGCGTACAAACCGAATGCGCTCAGCACGAGCGCAACCACGCCGAATGCGGTGAGCGCCAGCATCACCAACCGGTGCCGCGCGGTGCGGTCGGACACCAGCTGATCGAAGGGTTGAATGGCGCCAACCGCCAGGTTCGGATCGACGCGGCGCACGGCCGCACGCACGTCGGTCATGAGCGACGCCGGCAACGCGTCGGTCCTCAGCACGAAGTTGCGCCGCGCGAACGAGTACTGCCACGTCGTGCCGAAGGCATGCGGGCGGACGGCCTGCGTGGGCCCGTGCTGTCGCACGTCGGCAATGATTCCGACCACCGTGATCCAATCATTCGACGGGGCGCCTGAGCCGATTTGCACGCGCGCGCCCAGCGCGTCTCCGGCCGGCCAGAACGTGCGGGCCATGGTTTCGTTGATCACCACCACGTCCGGCGCCCCGTCGCGATCGCCCTCATTCAGCTGGCGCCCGCTGACCAGCCGCACCCCGATGCCCTCGAGGAACCCGGGCGCCACCGACATGTAGGCAATGTCGGCAAGCGGCGTCTCGGCGCCCTCGCCAAATCGCCGGAACGCGGCGCCCATGCCGCCAATCACCGGGACGCCGACCGATGCGTAGGCATCCTTCACCGCTGGCAACCGGCGCAATTCGGCGAGCACATCGTGCTCGAACCGGATCTGCTGCTCGGGCCTCGCATAACGCGCCGACAGCGTGACACCGAACTGGCTGAGCCCCGCGGGCTCGAAGCCCAGCGACAGGCGCGACAGGTTACCGACGGTTTGCACCAGCAACCCGGCGGTCACGATCAGCACCACGGCCAGCGCCACCTGCGTGATCACCAGGCCTGAGCGCATCACAGTGGTCGATCGATCGCCTACGCCGCCGCGCGATGAGCGGAGCGCGTCGAACGCGCGCGCGCCGGTGAGCATGCCTTGCGGCGCAAATGCCGCGGCAGCGCCAGCCAGCAGGCCCGCCAGCACGCCGACCGCAGAGGTCGCGGCATCGAGCTCGATCGGCACAATCCGCTCCAGGAACTGCCGCTGGAATCCCGACAGCACGGCGATCGCCGCGTCGGCGAGCCACACACCCGCGATCGATCCGACCAGCGCGATCGTCAGTCCGTCGATCAGCCGCTCCGCAATCAAGCGGCCGCGCGTGGCCCCGAGCGCGGCGCGCACCGCCACCTGCTGCCGCGCGCCGACGGCCCGGACTGCAGAGAGGCCGGCGACGTTCGCGCACACGATCAACAGCAGGAGCACGGCCGCCGCCGCGGTGCCGACGAGCGCCGGGCGCGCGGCGCCGACCAGCTCGTTGCGCAGCGGCAGCGCCACCCAGTTCT
The DNA here is from genome assembly GCA_032155105.1 of Acidobacteriota bacterium. Lineage (GTDB taxonomy): Bacteria > Acidobacteriota > Vicinamibacteria > Vicinamibacterales > UBA2999 > 12-FULL-67-14b. The sequence continues at coordinate 6,793 of JALDXK010000078.1, read as the reverse complement.
GCTGCCCATGCACGGCCGGAAACTCCCGGTGCAGGCGATCGGCGAAGACGGTGAGAAACGCGCCGACTTCCGATTGCGGAGCGGTGCGTCGCGCGAGGACGGTCAGTGTCCGCCGTCCCCGCGTCGGTTCGTTCAGGAGCGCCGGCATGTCGAGCGGCAGCCAGGCGTCGGTGGTGGTGAAATATGGAGGGAAGAAGTCCGCCGCCATCACGCCGACAACCGTGCGATCACTGCCGTCAAAGCGGACGCGGCTGCCGATGACGTTCGGATCCCCGGCCAGCATCGACTGCCAGAAGCGCCAGCTGATCACCGCGGCATCGGCTTCGCCGTCGTTGAAGAACCGGCCCGCTGCCGGCGAGGCGCCGAGCAGCGAAAAGTACGAGGCGGTCACGACGTTCGCCGGCACGTTCAATGTCGCTTCGGCTCCGGCGAATGTCACGCCGCTCGGACGAATGGACGCGAACCCGGTGAGCGGCGGCGCCGACGCTTCGAGATCGCGCAACACGTGCGCCGACACCGCCGACGTCGCGCCGTTGACGTCCGTCAGGATCGACACCAGCTCGTGCCCATTGCGGTACGGAAGCGGATCGACGAGGGCCGGCTTGACCACCGCGAAGCTGGTGACGGCGGCGGCCACCGCCAGCGCGAGGGTGCCGGCGCTGGCGCACGCATAGAGCGGCTCACGGGTAAACTGGCGAAGGGCGCGCGGGAGCAATTCGGCAAGAATCATGTGGTGCATCCTATTCCCGTATCGCGCCGTGGGACTGACCGTGTGACGAATCACCGGCTCGCGTCCAGACCTCGCCTCGAATCCGGCGTCTAAGTGAACATGCCCGCTCCTGCCGTTCGCGTTGTGCTGTTTCTCGCCGCGCTTGGTGGCCACGGTTCGTACGTGATTACTCAGGCGCCCGCGCCGTCGTGGACGCAATGGGGCGGACCGACCCGCGACTTCATGTCGGCATCGACCGGCCTGGCCGCAACGTGGCCCTCGACGGGGCCCAGGCGGCTGTGGTCGCGGCCGTTCGGCGAGGGCCATTCGATGGTTCTGGCCGAAGGCGGGAGGCTGTATTCGCAGTACCGTCCCGTGGGGCCGTCACGCGGGCGCTTCGCGCAGGAGGAGGTGGTCACCGCGCTCGACGCCGCCACCGGCAAGACGATCTGGGAGCACAAGTACCCGTCGCCCACCACCGGCATCGACTACTCGGAAGGCGCAGGCCCGCACGCGACGCCACTCATCTCCGGCAACCGACTCATCGTCGTGGGCTCGCGCCGTGAGTTCTTCGCGCTCGACAAGAACAGCGGCAAGGTGCTGTGGTCGCACGATTTTATGAAGGAGTACGCCGCGCCGGAGATCGATCGCGGCATGGCGAATAGTCCGCTGCTCTTCAAGAACACCCTGATCGTCCCGATCGGCGGCAAGGGGCAGGCCATCGGGGCGTTCAATCCCGACACCGGCGCGCTGCTCTGGAAGGCCGGCGCCATCGCGTACTCGCCGGCGTCGCCGATCCTGATCATGGTGGATGGCCAGCCGCAACTGGTGGTGTTCGGCGGCGATCGCATCGCCGGCATGGATCCGGCGAACGGCCGCATGCTGTGGTCGCACGCGCATCGCACTGACTGGGGATTGAACATCAGCAACCCGGTCTGGTCGGAAGCGGATCACCTGCTGCTGTTCTCGTCGGCATACGGCACCGGCAGCCGCGCGCTCGAGCTGCGGCAGGCCGGCGGCAAGACCACCGTTACGGAGCGCTGGGCCGTGAACCGCGTGCGCGTGCACATCGGCACCATCATCCGCCTCGGCGAATTGGCCTTCATGTCGAGCGGCGACTTCGGCCCCGCGTTTCTCACCGCCGTGAACACCAGGACCGGCGCCATTGCCTGGCAGGATCGCAGCTTTGCGCGGGCGCAACTGCTCCACGCCGACGGCAAGCTCATCATTCTGGATGAAGACGGCACCCTGGCGATCGCGACGGTGACACCGCAGGGCATGAAGGTGCTGGCCCGCGCGCAGATTCTCGAGAACCTCGCATGGACGCCGCCGACATTGGTCGGCACCACCCTCTACGTGCGCGATCGGAAGACCATCGCCGCCTACGATCTCAGCTGAGCTCGGTGGTGCTCCTGCTTTGACCGCCGTAGCCTTGGCGAAGGTGGTCAGCTGAGCAATCATCGGGTAAACCGCAGAATCAGTTCGAAAGTATCGAATGCACACGGCGTGATCCCCGCGCTACGATAACCGGCTGATACGGCAAGGCCACCTGTGCCTTTCGAAGGAGCATCGAAGATGACGCGATCCGTTCTCGCTGTTGCGCTGGCCGCGACGGCACTCACGTTTGGTACCGCACTGCACGCACAGAAGACCACCCAGGTGCATCCCGGCAAGGCCGGCAGCCCGCACGTCAAGACCGAATACACGGTTGACGGCGCCAACCTGTCGGTCGAGTACGGCCGCCCGTCACTCAAGGGCCGCACGCCCGGCAAGGACATCGACCCGTACGACGGCCGCGAGTGGCGCACCGGCGCCGATGAGGCAACCACGCTCGTCACCAGCCGCGCGCTGAAGTTCGGCAACCTCTCGGTGCCGGCCGGCACCTACACCCTCTACACGATTCCCACCGGTGGCACCTGGCACCTGATCGTCAGCAAGAAGACCGGGCAGTGGGGCGTGCCGTATCCGAAAGGTGAAGACCTCGGCCGCGCACCCATGACGTTGGGCAAGGCGCCGAAGGCCGCCGAGCAGCTGACCATCTCGATCGACGACACGGCGACGGGCGGCACGCTCCACGTCGACTGGGGCACCACGCGCGCGTCGATTCCGTTCACGGTCGGGTAACACACGCGTTGAGAGGGCCGATCCATTGCGGATCGGCTCTCATTCCGGGTCATTCACTCCGTTCTCGCTTCTGCACTATTCTGGAAGCCTCTCTCTCATGGAGGCTTCTTCGACATGCGGCGCCTTTTTGTCCTGTTCCTGATCTGTACGTCGCTCTTCGCAGGCGTCGCGGGCTCAACGACAGTCATTCCTCCTTCATTCGATGTGCTGGTCGCCGGCGCCAACACCATCTTCGTCGGTGAGGTCGTCAACCAGCACGCGATCTGGGTCAGCACCCCGCAGGGCCGCGCCATCAGGACGCTCGTCGACTTTCGCGTCGAAGACGTGTGGAAGGGATCCTCGAGCGTCGTGACGCGTCTTGAATTCCTTGGCGGCACCATCGGCGACACCAGGATGAACGTCGCGGGGATGCCGGAATTCACCATCGGGCAGCGCACGGTGTTGTTCGTCACCGGCAGGCGCGGCATCAGTCCGCTGGTCGGCTTCATGCACGGCCGGCTGCGCGTCGAGCGCGACCAGGCCGGCGTCGATCGCGTGCGCACGCACGACGGCCGCTCGCTCGGCGGCATCAGCGAGTTCGGGCCGGCCCGCCCGAGTTACATGTTGTCGATCGCGCCGATGCGATTGTCGGATCTCGCCTCGGCCGTGAAATCGCGGGCCGGCGCGGCGATGAAAGCGCGATGAGCACATGCATCCGCTCGGCGCTCCGCCTCGCCGCCGTCCTCCTGCTCGTCGTCTTCGCCTCCGAGTCGACCCGCGCGTTCGCGCTGCTGCCGTCGACGTGGCCCAACGGCACCGTCACCATGCACCTGCAGCTCGGCGGCGGCTCGGGCACGCTCATCGACGGCTCCAGCAGTTGGGACAGCGCCTTCGCCCAGTCCATCAGCGGCTGGAACGCGCACATCGACCTGGTGAAGTTCGTGACCGTGCCCGGGTCGACGGTGCCGAAAGGCGACGGCGACCTGATCAACCAGGTATTTTTCGCCGACAACGTCTACGGTGAGGCCTTCGAGGATGACACGCTGGCCATCACCACGCGGTGGGAATTCGGCGGCACCGTCCGCGCCGAGGCCGATATCGTCTTCAACCAGGCCTTCCAGTGGAATTCGTATCGCGGCAACGTCCGCGAAGCCAATGGCCGTGAGCAGTGGGACATCGTGCGCGTCGCGTTGCACGAGATGGGCCACGTCCTCGGCCTGGATCACCCCGACGAGCACGGCCAGAGCGTCAACGCCCTGATGAACTCGATTATCGCCAACACCGACGCGCTACAGTCCGACGACATCGCCGGGGCGCGCTCGCTCTACGGCGCCCTCGCCGCTGTGGGCGTTACCTCGAACATTGTTTTTCCGCCGCGCAACGAGCCCAACGACTTCTTCGCGCAGCTGATTGCGCTGTATCGCGACCGCCTCAGGGCGCCGGCGGTGTCGACCTTCGTCGATCCGGAAGGCGCGGTGGTCTGGCTTTCGGAATACGCGCGCTACCGGGTTGGCTTATGTGACCACGGCACCGCGCAAGCTCGAGTGTTCACGATGGTCGACGGCGGCGCCACCTCCGGCGTCTGCGCGCTCACACCCAGGAGCACCATTCCGTTCCCGCCCCGCAACGAGGGCTTGCAGTTCATGATCGCGCTGGACGCGAAATATCGCTTCAGCCTTGGCCGTTCCGCGGCGACCTCGTTCGTTGACAACGAAGGCGCGGTGGTGTGGGTACTGGAGTATTTCCGCTATCGCCTCAACGGCTGCACCCATGGCGACGCCGTGACGCGCGTGTTTCAGCAAATCCTCGGACAAGGGATGCAGCCAATCTGTCGATCTTAGATCTTAGATTTCAGATTTCCGGTTTCCGATTTATCTTCTGATTCAATCACCCAATAAATCGGCAATCTAAAATCTGAGATCTGAGATCTTCTGGTATTCAGCTGGAGTGTCCATGTCCTCGAACGCCCCAGCGTCGGTCACGTCCACATTCACCACGCGATCGCGGTAGGTCGCAAACACCGCTTTCGCACCGGTGTTGAGATCGGCCCGCCGCAAGTCCTCGAACACCGCTCGATCGAAGATCACTGGATGCCCGTGCCGATCGCCTTGCGCCGGCCGGACGATGGGAGCGCGCGTGCGGCGCCATTCGGCGATCACCGCGGCCACGGTTGACGCCAACACCAGCGGCACATCCACGAGCGTGACGAGTGCGGCTTCGAGCTGCGGGTCGTCGATGGCCTCCAGCCCTTTCAACAGGGACGACAACTGTCCGATCTGCCAGCCTGGATGCTCGACGATCCGGGCGCGGGGCTCGCGCGGTGGCATTGCGGCGCGCACCGCGTCGATGTGCGCCCCTGCCACCACCACCACCTGCGGCACGCCGCCACGGAGCAAGGTGCCGATCACGCGAGACACCACGGTTTCTCCCATTTGACCGAGCGGCAGCGCCGCCTTGGCCTGCCCCATCCGCGACGACGCGCCGGCGGCCAGTACAATTCCGCGTATCACGCGAATTTCCTCAGGAAATCAGCGTTTTCAGGCCCGAATACTCGAGCTGCGTAAACGCGCCGAACTGCCCGTTCGTATACTTGACTTCCCATTGTTGACCTGCCTACACTGGCCGCGCTTTCCGCGACCCCTATCGTGGCCTCAGTTTAATCGGCGGCTCCTTTCGGGTCTCGGTTCATCGGAGGACAGGTTATGCCGACCGGGACAATCGCACGGCTCCTTATCGACAAGGGCTTCGGCTTCATACGTGATGAATCCGGCCTGGAGCATTTCTTCCATCGCAGCTCCGTTCGTGGCGCGGTGTTCGAACTGCTTCGTGAAGGCCAACGCGTGGAGTTCGCCATCGAGGAATCCCAGAAAGGTCCTCGAGCCGGAGACGTGCGGCTTATTGAAGGGTAACTATTGAAATTGTTGAAATCTGAGATCTGAAATCTCAAATCTGAAATCTATTCACTTCCTCTCCGGCCCCATGGGGGGCCGGACGTTCGTTACGGTGAAACGTCTCCTCATTCGCGGCGCGCTCATCGTCGCGCCGATCCTCCTCAGCGCTGTCGCCCTGACGCGTCTTGGCCCGTGGCTCGTCGTTGCCGATCCGATCGGGAAAGCGGACGCAGTGTTCGTGCTTGGCGGGACGATGTACGAGCGGCCGCTGGAGGCGGTGGAGCTCTACAAGGAAGGCTGGGCGCCGCGCATCTACCTGTTCCGGCAGGTCGCCGATTGGGGCGAGCAGTTGCTGGTCGAGCGCAACATGGCGTACACGCGCGAAGTGGATTTGCAGATCGAGGTGATGGGACGCCTGGGCGTGCCGCGCGAGGCGATCGGCATTCTCGACGAAGCCAACAGCACCGCCGATGAAGCCGCGGACGTGCAAAGGCTCGTGACCCACGAGAAGTTCTCGAGCGTGATCATCATCACCTCGAAGCAGCACACGCGCCGGGCGCGGCTGGCCATGAACCGCCGCCTCGCTCCCGGCGGAGTGCAGGTGATCGTCCGCCCCAGCCGCTTCGATCGCACGGACGTGGACCGCTGGTGGGCGAACCGCAGCACCTTGCGGTTCACGCTGTTCGAGACCCAGCGATTGTTTGGGTACTGGATAGGCGTAGCGGATTAGGTAAGACCGTGGTCCACCTTCGCCCGCCTGATCCCGCGGGCTTCGGTTGGCGCCAAGCTTCGCATTGCTTGGAAGCTTGGCGGAAGCGCCTGGGAGTCGACCCCATTTAGGCGAGGCGAAGGCCGAAGCCGGGTGTGACTGACGACCAGGCGCGAACGCCATCGAGGCCGAAGGCCGAGAATGGCGGAAGCGCCTGGGAGTCGAACCCAGCCTGCCCCGCAAGGGGGCAGCGACCGATTTTGAAGACCGGGAGGGCCACCGGGCCCCGTTCACTTCCGTTCAAATCATATCAAGAGCGAAATCACGCGCTCTGTGTCCTTGAGATCCGGAAGCACCTGGTCTGCGCCGGCCTCTTTCAAC
>JALDXK010000077.1:0-14906 GCA_032155105.1 Acidobacteriota bacterium | reverse complement strand
TGCCTGACGTCAGCAGAATCCGATCGACCGCGGCCGTCGCGTCATCCGCGCTCATCGACAATCCCTCGAGCGACGCGCCCAGTCCCGGGCTCGCCGCATCGCGGGCCGCAGGCCTCTCGCCAAAGTGCCACAACTCGGAATCGACGCTGATCCAGCGCGGACCCGTCGTGGCTGCTCGGCTCACGGCATACGCACTCATGAAACGGTTGGCGGCTACGTACGCGGCGTGCGCGACGCCGCCGAGGTACGCCGACAACGACGACACGAGCAAACAGAATTCCAGTTCGGCGACGCCGGCGAGCGAGCGTTCGAGTGCGTAGACGCCGTGCACCTTGGCCTGAAACTGCTCGGTGAAACTGGTCCGTCCCGGCTCGCGCAGGGCCGAGAATCCGGCCGGGCCAAGCGCGCCGGCAGCATGGATCACGCCGTGCAGGCCGCCGAATCGCTGGCGCACGTCGTTCACAATGGCCACCATGCGATCAAGATCCGCCACATCGCCCTGGACCACGTGCACACTGGCGCCCCTCGAACGCAGCCGCGACAGGCGCTCGTGTACTGCCGGCGACGGCGTTGGGAGAGACACGCCGTCCAGGTCGCGCGCGGTGCGGCCGACCAGGACGATGGTGGCATCGGCGTGCTGCACCACATGCTCCGCGATGGCCAACCCAACCTTGCCGAGCCCGCCGGTCACGAGGTACACGCGCCCGTTCTGCCAAGGGCCGCGCGGATCAGCGGGTGCGGGCAGCGGCACCGATTCAAACGATCGCGTCCACCGGTGCGCACCGCGATACGCGACCACTGATTCAGCCGCGCCGGACAGAATCTCGGCGGCGAGGCGCTCGCCGACGATCGCCACAGGGCCCTCGACGTCCACGCTGCGGCACTTGAGCGTCGGATACTCCTGCGGCACGACGCGGCAGATGGCCTGCAGACATGAACGCTCCGGCCACACTTCGTCCCTTGCGTCGATAGCGTCCGCGTGGCTCGAGATGACGACGATCTCCGCCTTCATCAACTCGGCCCGACCGGCGACGGCCTGCACGAGCGCGGTCAGGTCGTAGACGCCGTTCATCTGCGCATCCTCGAAGGTCGCGGCGCCGGTCGCGCGCGGCGTATGCACGCTGGCCGCGTGGACAATCCGTGCCGGCGTCAGATCGCGTTGTTGCAAGTCGGCGAACAGGGCGGTGTAGTCCGCCTCGCTTGCCGCGCGAATCCGGTAGGCGCCATCGTCTCCGCGCGCGAACAGATGCCCACGCGAGGCCACTACGAGCCGGTCTGCCTCGCTCGACAACTCCTGAATCAGCGCGGCGGCAAGATCGCTCATCGAGTCGATGATCAAGAGCACGGACGACGGTGTGCCGGCACGCTCCCCCGTCGATGCGATGCGACCTGCTGGCGCAGTGCGGCGCCACGACGGCAGATAGAACCAGTCCGCGGCAGACGACGCGCGACCGAGCGCGGTGAGGTCGGATGCACCGCGGTCGGCGACCGGGTCGTCTTGAACCCAGAACCGCTCGCGCTCGAACGGATACGTCGGCAGCGCGACGCGATGGAGCCGCTCGCCCTTGTGGAACGCGGACCAATCCACCTTGATGCCGGCCAGCCACAGATCGCCCACCGTTTCGAGCATGGCCGTCATCTCGTTGCCGGGCGCGGCACCACGCCGCAGGCACGACAACACGCGCCCGTGCTCGGTGGCCGGCAGCACCGCTCTCGCAAGGTTCGCGAGCGAGTGGCCCGGACCTACTTCCAGCAGTACGGCGGAAGTGTCGGTGATGGTGGTGGCCAATGCATCGGCGAAGCGGACCGTTCTCGTCAGGTGATCGATCCAGTACTCGGGCCGCACGGCGTCCTCGTCGCGCAGCCATGTGCCGGTGACGCACGACGCCAGGGGAATGGCCGGGCGCGTCAGGGTGACCGCACGGAGAGCCTCGAGGAACGGCGCGACGATCGGCTCCATCATCGGCGAATGCGACGCGATGCCGACGCTGAGCGGCTGGCACTCGACGCCGCCGGCCTCGAGCCGTGCCTGAAGTGTCTGGATGTCGTTCGGCGATCCCGACACGACACACTGGCTCGGACTGTTGACGGCGGTAAGGTGCAGGCCCGATGACAGCCAGGCGCGCACTTCGGCTTCGGGCCGCAGGACCGCGAGCATGCCGCCGCGCGGCTGACCGCGCATCAAGAGGCCTCGCGTCACCAGCAGATGTAGCGCCTCCTCGAACGTAAAGACACCGGCCACGCAGGCGGCCACGTATTCGCCGACGCTGTGGCCAATCACGGCGGCCGGCCTGATGCCCCACTCCATGGTCAGGCGCGCGAGCGCGTAATCGACGGCGAAGAGCGCCACCTGCAGCGTCAGCACGTCATGAATCGCCGCTCCGGGTCGCGCGTCCGCCGCCGGTTCCGACGCGAGCAGATCGATCAGATCCACGCCCGCCCGTGCGCGGACAATCGCGTGCGCGCGCTCGAGATGCTCGCGCACCACCGGCTCGGTTGCGAAGACGTGCCGGGCCATGCCCTGAAACTGCGCTCCGCCTCCCGGAAACATGAAGATCACGTCCGGCGGGTATGGACCACTGGCCATCCCGTCACGCATCCGATCGGGATGTGCCTCTCGCATCGCCTGCACCGCTTCGCGCGTGTTTCCCGCAACCACGATGCGCCGATAGGGAAATGCGGCACGTCCCACGTGCCCGACATACGCGATGTCCGCCAGCGGCCGCGCCGGATCGTTCTCCTCCAGCGCGGCAGCGAGCTCCGCCGTCATCTCGCGCAGCGCGGTAGGGGTGCGCGCGGACCACGTCAGCAGGTGCACCTCCCGATGCGACTCCGACACGCCGCGCGCCGGGGGTTCCTCGATCACGACGTGCGCGTTGGTGCCGCCAATGCCGAACGAGCTCACACCCGCGCGGCGTGGCCCAGCGTCCTCTGGCCATCGGCCCGCGGCTGTCGGCACATAGAACGGACTCGAGGTCCAATCGAGGCGCGGGCTCGGCGCGGTGAAGTTGACCATCGGCGGCAATGCGCCGTGCTTGACGACGAGGCAGGCCTTGATCAATCCAATGACCCCCGCGGCCTTGTCGAGATGACCGAAGTTCGCCTTGGCGGAACCGAGGCAACAGAACGCTCGCCGCTGTGACTTGCGGCGGAACACCCGGGTCAGCGCTTCGAGCTCGATGAGATCGCCGAGCGGTGTGGCAGTGCCGTGCGCCTCGACATAGCCAATGTCATCGGCGACGACACCTGCCGCGGCCTGTGCCTCCGCGATCACGCGCGCCTGTCCAGCCACGCTCGGCGCCGTGAACCCCGCCTTCGCCCCTCCGTCGTTGTTGAGCGCAGAGCCGAGGATCACCCCAGAAATCGCGTCGCCGTCGCGCAGTGCGTCGTCGAGCCGCTTCAGGAGCACGATGCCGACGCCGCTGCCGAAAATGGTGCCTCCGGCCTGCGCATCGAACGGGCGGGTGTGACCGTCGGCGGCAAAGTACAGGCCCTGTTCGTAGAGATACCCCTTCGCCTGGTGCACGTTGATCGACGCGCCGCCTGCCAGCGCCATGTCGCACTGACGGTCTCGCAACGCCTGACATGCCATGTGTACGGCCACCAGCGACGTCGAGCACATTGTCTGCACGACCACGCTGGGGCCCTTGAGATTGAGCTTGTAGGAAACGTAGGTGCTGAGCGCGTCACGCTCGTTGAGCTGCATGACGATTCCCGCGCGCGCGAGCATGTCGCGGTGGACCGAACTCGACAGCAGGTGCGAGAGAAGATACGTGCTGATCGCCGAGCCGGCGTAGACGCCAACTGGCACGTCAATGCGCTGCGGATCGTAGCCGGCGCTCTCGAGCAGGCTCCAGGAGCCTTCCAGAAAACGTCGAATCTGCGGATCCATCGAAACGGCATCAATCGGGTTCACGCCGAAGAACGCGGCGTCGAACCGATCGATGTCGGGGAGCACCGCACCCACGGGCACATAGTTCGGATCCTTGCGGAGCCGCTGCGGCACGCCAGCGGCGTCGAGCTGGGCGTCGCTGAAGTAGGTGATCGCTTCGCGGCCGCCACGGACGATCTCCCAGAACTGTTTCACGTCACGCGCGTTCGGAGCGTCGACGTGCATGCCGATCACCGCGATCTTCGAAGTCGGCGGCATCAATTCACGAACCCCCTTGCGCAGCGGAGCCGTCGACACCGAGGCGACTGCGGCGGGTGCCGCGCGCAGAAACTCGGCGAGCCCGACGACCGTCCGGTTCGCGAGCAACGCGTGGAGAGGGACCGGGACCCCGAGTGCCCGTTCGAGGTCGGCGTGCACTTCAGCCATTGCGCCACCGGCATCGCCGGATCGACGCGCACCCGGCGGGGTACGACGTTGCTCACCAGGCCGACCACCGCCCCGAGCTCGGATGGCGCGCTCGCGCGACCCGACACTGCGACACCGAACACCACGTCGCTGGACGCCGAGGTGACTCCGAGCGTCAACGTGCCCGGATAGCAGAGGCTGTGAACGAGCAGGCCCTCCTGCATTGGCGCCACGTCGTAGACGTCGTCGATCCCATGACTTGACATGAGTGACACTCCGCCAGCCGTCAGCCACGTCCGCGCGTGAGGCCGCGCGCTTCGCTCTGCGCCAGGGTCTCGTCGTCGCGGTCCGCAGCGGTCACGACACCGGCCAGCAGCCGCGGTGTCGGTGCTTCGTAGCAGATGATCGGTGACAGCTCACAGCCGAACAGGCGCTCGATCGACGCCACCACCTGCAACGCGATCAGCGAGTCGGCGCCCAGCTCGAAGACGTTGTCGTCGGGGTTGACGACGTCGAGATGCAAGGCCTCGGACCAGAGGCGGCACAAGTCGTTCTCGACGACGCGCCGCGAGCCGGCGCCGGGCGTCACGAGCACCGGTGCCGGCGGCGAAGGCGCCTGGCGAGCGTCGGAGGCGCGATCGGCCGTGCGCGCCTGGCGCGCATCCCGCGTCGACACCACCACACGCGGTTCGTGCGACTCGAGCGCCATGAAGAAGATTCGGGCGCCCTCGTCCGGCGGAATACCCGTACGCAAGCTCTCTTGCCGCCGCGCTTCCAATTCGGGCGGTAGCGCGACCTCCACTGCCATACCCACGTCACGCCAGGTATCCCAGTTGATCGACTGGACCACCGGCGCGTGAAACAGGTTGGTGAATGGAACCGCATCAAGAAATGCATTCGCGGCCGCGTACGCGGCCTGCCCCGGCGCGCCGTTGACGGCCGCCAGCGACGAACACAATGCCACGAAGTCCAAAGGCGTCTCGCGAAACACACGGCTGAGCACGAACGTGCCCCGAACCTTGGGCCGGCAGGCCGCATCGAGCAGCGCCTGTTGCGGCGTGAGGAGCATGCCGGCCGCGGGTGTGCCGGCGGCGTGCACGAGACCGTGGATCTGGCCGAATTCAGCCTCTGCCGTCGCGCGCACGCGCTGCATGCTGGACTCGCTGCCGACGTCGCCGTCGATCACCAGCACCGACGCACCCCGCGCGCGCATCGCGGCAAGCCGCTCCCGCAGCGGCAAGGCGAGCGGGAGACTGGCGCGCCTCGAGGTCAGGATGACCCTGGCGCGAACCGAGGCGGCGAGATGGGCCGCAAGCGTGAGACCCACCCCGCCAAGGCCTCCGGTAATGAGATACACGCCCCCGTCCCGCAGCAGCGATTCGCGCGGCGGTGCGCTCCGCGGCGCCCGGTCGATCGACGCCGCGAAGATGCGCGTGCCGCGGATCGCGAGGACGGCATGCCGAACATCTTCGCCTGCGAGGCCGGCGAGATGTGCAATCGAGGACGGCGATGCGCCGTCAGGCAGATCGATGCATCCGCACTGCAGGCGCCTCGCTTCGAGCGCGATGGTTCGGCAAGCGCCGGCGGCCTGCGCGTGTATTGGCCGTTCGATCAACTCGCCGGACACCGCGTGCGCGCCTTCGGTGACCGCGAGCAGACGAATGGGTGGCCCGTCGAGCGGCGCGGCAAGCATCAGCGCACGCGCGAGGTGAAGCAACGCCGCGCAGTCCGCGTGGCCGTCCGCGGTCCGCGACCACAGATGGACCACGCACAGAGGCGCGCGATCCATTCGCGTCAGGGCCGTGGCGAGATCGACCGTATCCTCAGCGCGTGTTGGGTCGACGGTGAACGCCGATGGACCGTCGATCGAAAAGCGATCGCCATAGCGGACGTCGATCGTTTCGGCGCCTTGTTCACGCAGCTTCGCAATCAACGCAGCGCCCGGGCCCTGGCCGTCGTGGACCACCGCGCAGCGCCGCCGATCGGGTGTTGCGCTCGTCGCGCGCGCTCCCGAAGCCACGCAGCGCCACGCCGGCGCATAAAACCACGAGCCAAGGTCGCCGCTTGGCGCGACGGCCGGCGAGCTGGGGGCGATGGCCGCCGTACTCCAGTGACGCCGGCGCTCGAATGGATACACTGGTAGCGGCACTCGCGACGCGGCATCGCCATTGCGCACCGACGGCCAGTGCACGCGCGCGCCGTTGGCCCACAGCACACCGAGCGCGCTGACCATATCGCGCTCCTCGAAGCTCGCGTCTTTGTGCGGCCACGACGCCACGACGACCTTCGCAGCGGCACGACCGCTCGATTTCACAAGACGGCTGAGATTGTCGCCGCGCCCGACTTCGAGATAGGCGGCGTCGCCAAGCGTCCCCAACGCTGCGAGCGCGCGGCTGAAGCGGACCGGTCCCGTAGTATGCGCAGACCAGAATCGCGCCGACCTGACCTCGTGAGCCGTGACCCAGCCGCCGGTGCACGTCGAGACGTAGGGAATCGCCGGATCTGCCGGCGGCTGCGCGGCCACGAGCGCACCGATGCGGTCACCGGCCGATGTCATCGATCGGGAGTGAAACGCGCGGTTCGCAGGCATGACCCGCGCCGCAATGCGGCGCGCCTTCAACCGATCCTGTGCGGCTACGAGTGCCGTCGTGGCTCCAGAGAGCGTGCAGTGCCGCTCGCCGTTCACGCCAGCGACATCGAGCGGAAGACCTTCCTCTGCCAGGAACGCCGCGAGCTCTTCTTCGCCGAGCGCGACGGCCAGCATCCCACCGTCGGGCAGCTCCTGCATCAGCCGCCCGCGCTCGGCGACGACACGGAGCGCCGCGTCGAGCGGCAGTACTCCAGCAAGACACGCGGCCACGTACTCGCCGAGGCTGTGCCCCACCATCGCGCCTGGTGTAATGCCCCATCCCATCCACAGTCGCGCCAGCGCGTACTCGAGCGTGAACAGAGTTGGCTGTGCGACGAGGGTGTCCGCCACACGGTATTGGCCGTTCGGGCCGACAGCCTCCCCGGCGATCGCCGCGCGAATGTCGAATCCGCAGATCGCGCGCAGCAGCTCGGCGCACTCGTCGACGGCTTCCGCAAACAGGCGGGACGTGCGCCGCAGCATCGACCCCGCGTGCAACAGCGGCGCATCCTGGCCGGGAAACAGGAACACGACGGGCAGGTTTGGCCGGGCTTTGGCGCGTGCCGTGAACTGCTGATCTGCGAGCACAGACACGGCCTCGCCGCTCGTGTCGCACGCGATCGCGATCCGATGCTCGAAGGCCGATCGACCGGCGCTGAGCGTGAACGCGACGTCCGCCAGCGCGTAGGCGGGCTTGGCCGCAAGGGTATTTGCAAGGCTTGCCGTCAAGGCTGCCAGCCCGTCGCCGCTGCGCGCCGAGATAGCGAGGAGATGGGTCCGTCGTTCGACGGGGGCCGCTGGCTCGCGCGGCGGGGCTTCCTCGAGGATCACGTGCGCGTTCGTTCCGCCGATGCCGAACGCGCTGACACCGGCGCGACGCGGAGCGGCCGCCGCCGGCCACGGCGTTCGCGACGCGCAGACGCGGAAGGGCGTGCTCTCGAGCGCCAGTTCGGGATTCGGCGTTCGAAAGTTGAGGGTGGGCGCGATCTCGCCATGTTCGAGACACAGCACGGTCTTGATCAGGCCGGCGATTCCGGCGGCCGCGTCGAGGTGCCCGATGTTCGATTTCACCGTGCCGATGAAACATGAGCCCGGAGGCACGCCGCCGTAGGCTTGCGCCAGCGCCGCGATCTCGATCGGATCGCCGAGCGGCGTGGCGGTGCCATGCGCCTCGACGTAGCCGATGGTCTCGGGCGTGATCTCGGCGGCGGCGAGCGCCGCCTTGATCGCGCGCGCCTGACCAAGCTGACTTGGCGCGCTGTAGCCAACCTTGGCGCGGCCGTCGTTGTTGATCGCCGATCCCTTGATCACCGCGCGAACGTGATCGCGATCGGCGAGCGCCTCCGCCAGCCCTTTCAACACGACCACGCCCACGCCGCAGCCGCCGACCGTGCCATCGGCGCCGGCATCGAACGCGCGGCAGTGTCCGTCGCGCGCGATGATCCCGCCCTTGACATGGCGGGCACCGACGACCTGCGGGACGCCGATCGACACGCCGCCCGCGAGCGCCATCTCGCAATCGCCGCTGAGCACCGCCTGCGCCGCGAGATGCACCGCGACCAGCGACGTCGAACACGCGGTCTGCACCGTCACAGCCGGACCGACCAGATCGAGGCGATACGCCACGCGCGCGGTCAGGTGATCTTTGTCGTTGCCAATCAGGGTGCGCAGGTCGAGACTGATCGGCCGTTGGCCGTTGCCGGCCAGCAGCACGTTGAGCAGATACGAGCTCATGCTGGCGCCGGCGTAGACACCCACCTGCCGCGGTGTCTCGTGCGACCCGTAGCCGGCGTCCTCGAGCGCCGACCAGGCGCACTCGAGAAAGACGCGCTGCTGCGGATCGACGACTTCGGCCTCGGCCGGACTGAGCCCGAAGAACTCGGCGTCGAACGACTCGATGTCGGTGAGCACGCCACCGGCTTTCACGAACGAGTCATCGTCGATCACCTCCTGCGCGACGCCGGCGGATCGCAGGTCGTCGCTCGAAAAGACCCGGATCGATTCCTGACCGTCGCGCAGCGTTCGCCAGAACTCCTCCAGCGTCGGCGCCCCGGGAAAGCGTCCCGCCATGCCGATGATGGCCACGTCGTGGCTGCGCACCGCATCGCGGCTCATGGCTGGCCCTCGCGGAGCAGGTGGGTCCGCCCCTCGCGCGCGCGGACACGTTCCACGCGCCGGGCGCGCATCGCCGGCGACGGATCGAGCATGGCATCAGGCAACGGGCGTCCGTCGCCCTCGTGTTCGCCGAGATAGCGTCCCATCGCCGCAATCGTCGGATGGTTGAAGAGCTCGACGAGCGCGAGACGCCGGCCGACGAGCGCCTCCAGCCGCCCGTGCACCTGCAACAACAGCAGCGAATCGCCGCCCGCCTCGAAGAGGTTCTGATTGCGGTCCAGGCGATCGGTCCCGAGCACGCGGCACCATTCCTTCGCGACCGCGAGCTCCATACCGGGTCGCGGGGGCTCGAACGGCGCCGCCGCCACGGGCTCCGGCTGCCACTGCGCCAGCGCTACGTGATCGACTTTGCCGTTACGCGTGAGCGGTACCGCGTCGAGCCGGATGAACGTGGAGGGCACCATGTACTCGGGGAGACGCCGCCGCAGGAAACTCCGCAGCTCCGACTCGTCGTAATTGCGCGGTTCATGCGGTTGCACGTAGGCGCGTAGCTGCGCCGTACCGGACTGAGGCGTGACCATCGCCACCTGCGCCCAGCGAACATTGTCGTGCTCCTCGAGCACCGCCTCGATTTCTCCTGGCTCGATGCGGAAGCCGCGCACCTTGATCTGGCGGTCGACCCTGCCCAGCAGCGTGATGATGCCCGATTCGTGAAAGCTGGCGCGATCGCCGGTGAGATACAGGCGCTCGCCGGGATGGTCGCCGAATGGGTTGGGCACAAACCTCGCCGCCGTCAGACCCGGTTGATTGACATACCCGCGACCAACCGGAATGCCGCCGATACACAGCTCACCCGCCACGCCAAAGGGCACCGGCTGAAAACTGTGGTCCACGATGACGATGCGCGTGCCGTCGATGGCGCGGCCGATCGGAACCACGTCGTCGGCACACCCCTGCGCCTCGTCGATCCAGCAGCTGGCTGACACGTCGGCGCACTCCGTCGGCCCGTAGCTGTTCATGATGTGAGCGCGGCACGACGGCGACGCCTGCCAGGGCCCAAGCCGCGCCGGCGCGATCGGCTCGCCTCCCAGCACCACGTGCGTGAGGGTGGCCAGCGCGCGGTAATCGTCGCCGGCGGCGGCGTCGAGAATCGGATAGAACGCGCTCGGCGTGCAGTTGACCAGCGTGATACGGTCGCGGGCAATCTGGTCGCAGATCGCGCGCGCATCGAAGTAGGGCGCCGCCAGCATGTGCACCGAGCCACCCATCGCCACCGGCGCGAACAGATTCTTTTGGGTCAGGTCGAATCCGAACGAGGAGAGGATCAGCGCGCGCGGCGGCCCAGCGGGCACCACGCTGCGGCGATACCAGCCGATGAGGTTCTCGAAGCCGCGCCGCGGCACCGCGCAGCCCTTTGGCCATCCCGTCGATCCCGACGTGTAAATCACGTAGGCGAGCGCGTTGTCCGGTACATCGATGTCGGGCAGCGAGGGGATCGACGCGTTGTGACTGTTGTCGAGCGCGTCCGAATCGACGAGCACGCTCACGCCCTCTGGGCAACGCAGTCGCGCCTGCAACCCAACCGACGTGAGAATGGCCGCAACCGACGCGTGCTCGCGCATGAAGTCGAGGCGCTCCGCCGGATAAGCCGGGTCAAGCGGCACGTACGCCGCGCCAGCCTTCAAGGCAGCGAGCAGGCTGACGAGCAGGTTCGCGGATGGCTCGAGGCAGATGCCGACGCGGGCTTCCGGCCCGATGCCGCGCGCGCTGAGGCAGTCCCGCACCCGGTTTGATCGTTCATCGAGCTCGCGGTAGGTCACGCTACCGTTTGCATCAGCCACGGCAGCAGCGTCTGGCGTGCGGGCGACGCAGTTCCGAAACGCCACGATGAACGGTTCGCACGCAGCGACGTCCGGCGCCGGTGGCGCGTCCATCGGCGGCACGAGTGGTCGTGCATCGTGCGGCTCTGCGAAATGTTCCGCCATGTCGCGCAGCACGCGGCCGTAAATCCCGGCAATGTTGGCGATCTGTCCTGCGCCAATCTGCGTCGAGTCGTAGTCCAGCTGCAGGGACAGCCGCGTCCGGTCGAGCAGCGAGACCAGCGTGCGGCGCTGGAAATGCGCGGTCAGCGTGATGTTCGACCCTTCCTGGTTGTTCCCGGCGATGACCTCGAATCCGAGCGCAGGGTCGATCTCGTCGTAGACGTGGAAGTCAAGATAGTTGAACAGCGTCTCGTCGCACAGCCCGCGGCGCCCGGCCGCTTCCTGGATGATCGTCAGCGGCAGGCGGCGGTGCGGCATCAGCTCGACTTCGTGCGCATACACCGCTCGTGCGACGTCGGCCCACGCGCCGCGCGGCAGCGCTTGGCGGAACGGAACGGAATTGAGAAACAACCCGAACAATCGATCGCTGTCGACCGCGTCGGGCCGGCCGTTGGTCACCAGCCCGGTGAGCACGTCGCGCGTCCCGCACACGATGCTGAGCGCTTTCACATGCGCGGCGAGCAGCAGGCTCTTGAGCGGCAGGCCGTGCACCCGCGCCAGCCGCTGCAATTCGCTGCTCACGCGTTCGGGCACGGGCACGTCGAACGTGCGCACGATCGGCTGCGAGCGCACACGGCCGGCGGCGCGGGCCCGCGGCAGCAACGAGACGGTACAGCCGTCGAGGCGCTTCGTCCACCAGTCACGTTCGACCTCGCTGGCGATGGTGCGGCGCTCGAGGGCAACGAAGTCGCGGAAGGTGATCGCGAGCGGTTGGCGCGCCGGCAGCGGCCGACGTTGCACCAGCAGCGTGTAGGTGTTGAACAGCTCGACGATGGCGGAGTGGTAGCTCCAACCGTCGTAGATAGCGTGACACTCCGTGATGCTGAACTGAAACGAGTCGTCGCTTCGGAGGTGTACGAAGAAACGCAGCAGTGCCGGCGTCGACAGGTCAAACGGACGAGTGCGCTCGGACTGGAGCAGTTCCGCGAGCACCTCTTCCTGCGCGTCGTGCGACAAATGCCGGAGGTCGACAATCTCCGCCGGAAGCATCGCTTCGCGGTGCACGAGTTGCAGCGGCTCGTGGTAGCTGCCAAAATCGAACGAGGTCCGAAACACAGCGTGGTTGGCAACGAGCAGACGCACAGCGGCATGAAACGCATCGGCATCGAATGGGAGTCGCGTTCGGATGTGACGACCGCCGGTGTTGTGATAGACGTTCGAGTGCGGCGCGAGGGTAATGTGATAGAGCATGCCCGCCTGCAGCTGCGTGAGCGGATACGCGTCTTCAATCGTCGGCGGAAACGCCGCCGCGCCTTCCGAGACCAGTGCGAACGGCGCGGTGCGCGGCAACGCGGCGGCTTCGGCAGGCTCCGCGATCGCCGCCGATAGGCCGGCCACCGTCGGCTGCCGGAATAGTTGCTCGAGCGTGAACGCAATCCCGCGCTGCGCCGCGCGCGCCTGCACCTGCAGGCTGCGAATCGAATCGCCGCCCAGACTGAAAAAACTGTCGTCGATGCCGACCGTGGCCACGCCCAGCACCGCCTGCCAGATCGCAACCAGCGCCGCTTCCAGCGCCGTACGGGGCGGCGCATACGCACGCTCCAACGCGGGCCGCGCCGCCGGCGCCGCCGGCAGCGCCCGCCGATCCACTTTCCCATGCACCGTCAGCGGCAGCCGCGGCAGCCACACATACACGGCCGGCAGCATGTAGCTGGGCAGGCGCGCCGCCAGCGCCTGCCGCAACGTGTCCACCTCTTGCTCGGCGCCCACGACATACGCCACCAAGCGATCCAGGCCAGCGCCGTCGACCTGCGCCTCCACGACGGCTTCGCGCGCCCCAGCGCTCAGGAGCGCCGCTTCCACTTCCCCTAACTCGAGGCGATGACCGCGAATCTTGACCTGCCGATCGCCGCGCCCGAGATACGCGAACGTGCCGTCTCCCAAGACCCGAACGATATCGCCCGAGCGATACAACCGCGCGCCCGGCTCGGCGCCGTACGGATCCGGCACGAAACGGGCGGCGGTCATGGCCGGCCGCCCGAAATACCCGCGTGCGACGCCCCGGCCGCCGACATAGAGCTCACCTGGCATTCCCGGTGGCACCGGCGCAAGGTCGTCATCGAGCACATACATCTGCAGGTCCGCCAACGGCCCGCCGATGGCGCTGCCGCGCGCGCCCGACAATTCCGCTCGACCCACTTCGCAGCGCGTCACGTGCACGGTCGTCTCGGTGATCCCGTACATGTTCACGAGGCGCACGCCGCTCTCCGCAAACGTCGCGAGCTCGCTGTAGCGCAGCTCCTCACCGCCGAAAATCACGAGACGCACCGCCAGTGCCTGCCAATCGCCGCCGTAGGCGCGCAGTTGGCGAAACGCCGACGGCGTTTGATTGAGGACCGTCACCCGCGCATCGCGGAGTAGCGCGTAGAAACGATCCGGCGATCGCGCCACCCAGTACGGCACGATCACCAACCGTCCGCCATAGAGCAGTGCTCCCCACATCTCCCACACGGAAAAATCAAACCCGTAGGAGTGGAACAGCGTCCAGACGTCGTCTGGCGAGAAGCCGCCCCACGCTTCGGTCACCGTCAGCAGGCGCGTCACATTGCGGTGCGTGACCGCGACGCCCTTCGGCACGCCGGTCGAGCCCGAGGTGTACAGGACATACGCCAATTGCGTCGGCGCAATCTCAACGGCCGGCGCCGTCGCCGCTGCGGTGCGCCAGGCCGGCGCGTCGAGTGCGATCACCGGCGTCGCGCCAAATGCCGTTCGACGCGTCATCCCGGTCGCGTCGGCCACGACGCAGACCGCGCGCGCGTCCTCGGCCATGTACCGCAGACGCGCTTCAGGTAGCGTCGGATCGAGCGCCACGTATGCGCCACCAGCCTTCAACACGGCGAGGACAGACACCACGACATCGATCGACGCCGCCAGGCACAGCGCAACGCACGCTTCGCGATCGACGCCGCAGCCGCGCAAATGCTGCGCCAGCTGATTCGACTCGGCGTCCAGCTCCGCATAGCTCCGCGTCTGTGCGCCATCGGCCACCGCAATGCGATCGGGATAGCGCGCCGCCGCTCGACTGAAGGCCGTCACCAGATCCGTCGGCGCCTCGGCCGGCAGCGGCCCGCCCGCCCAGGCCGCCACGACCTGCTTCGCCTGCGACGGCCGCAACAGCGGCAGCTGCGACAGCCGCGTCTCCGGTGCCGCGACGATCGACTCCAGCAGACAGGTGAAATACCCGAGCAGCCGCTCGATCGTCGCCGCATCGAACAGATCGGCGCTGTACTCCAGTTGTCCAAAGAGACCGTCGTCGTCGCGCGACATGTCGAGCGTGAGGTCGAACTTCGATGCGCCGGTCGGCACCGCTTCGCGCGCGTCCATCACCCCGGGCACCGTGAACGGACAGCCGGACTCCTGCCACGCGAACATCACCTGGAACAACGGCGTGATTCCCAGGTCGCGCTGCGGCTGCAGTTCGTCAACCAGCCGTTCGAACGGCACCCCGCGGTGCTCGTGGGCTTCGAGCACGACGTTGCGGACGCGCGTGAGGAGGTCGCGAAACGTGGGGTTCCCCTGCAGGTCGGTCCGAAGTACCACGGTGTTGACCAGGAGCCCGACGACGTTCTCCATCTCGACCCGATCGCGTTCGGTGACCGGTGAGCCGACGGCGATGTCGGTTTGTCGCGTATATCGCGCCAGCAACGTCTGGAACGATGCGAGCAGCAGGACAAATAGCGTGGTGCGTTCGGAGCGCGCGAGCGCCATCAACGCTCGCGACAGTTCCGGCGCCAGACGAAATGGGAGCAAGCCGCCGCGGCTGTCGCGGGTCGCGGGTCGCGGCCGATCGTGCGGCAGGTTCAGCGGCTCGAGGCCCTTCAGC
>JALDXK010000076.1:0-14950 GCA_032155105.1 Acidobacteriota bacterium | reverse complement strand
ATCTCAGGCTCGCTGAGAGAAATCTTGAATTTCGGCAGGAGGGCGTCGAGCGCGCCGGACACGACTCCGCGTTCAGCCGCCACGTCATCAGGATCGGAATGCCGAAGAAGCACGCGAGCACGACGGCTCCCATCCAGAGAGTCGTCGTCCGTTCGGCCGCCGTCTTCGGCGGCGCCATCGCCTGTATGTCCGCAGGCAGCGAATGCAGCCACAGTCGTGGTTTCCACAAGAAACTCGCCCACACCACGGCGGTGAACGGGACGCACGCGATGAGACCATCCCCCAGCACCCTCATTGTGCGCCGCCGCAGCCTATTTCGCCGGCCGATCGTATTCGCCGATGCGCCGGACCCAGATGTTTCGGAAGCGCACGGGATTGCGGTGGTCCTGGATCATGAGGGGCAATTCAGGCGCGTGCGGGCTGAACTTCGCCACATTGCGGTAGACGGTCGCGCCCATCACTTCTTTCCGGTTGTGGATCACCACGCCGTTCCACAGCACCGTCTGGAACGCCGGCTTCACCAGCTGGCCCTTCTCGAAACGCGGAGCCTCGAAGACGATGTCGTACGACTGCCACTCACCGGGCTTGCGTGCCGCGTTGGCAAGCGGCGGCCATTGGCCATAGATCGCGCCGGCCTGGCCATCGGCGTAGGTCCTGTTCTCGTAGCTGTCGAGGACCTGCACTTCATACAGTCCCATCAGGAAGATGCCGCTGTTGCCGCGTCCCTGGCTGTGGTCCGTGACCACCACTGGCGCCGACCATTCGACGTGCAGCTGCACATCGCCGAAGCTTTCGCGGGTGAACAGGGATCCCGTGCCCGTCTCAAAGTGCCCGTCACGCACGATCCACTTCGAGTCGACCAGCTTGCTGGCGCCGGCCGGATCGTGATGCGCCCACTGCGACAGATCGCGGCCATCGAACAACACTCGCGCATCTGACGGTGCGGCACCGATCGTCGTTCCGGGCGTGACCACCGGCGGATGCGGTCGCGCCGGATCATGCACGCGCCACGGCAGGCCCGGCAGCATCGGCGTATCGGTGAACCCATCGTCCGCCGCCGTTCGCGCCCGATTCGATGCAGCTGGTGTTTGTGATGCGGCAGGCGATGATGCGTCTGCGGTCAGCACCACGAGACCGCCTAAGACCACACCAACCAGCGTGATGATGCGAGGATGAGGAGCGCGAAGAACACCCATGAACACGTGCCTCCCTGTGCAATAGACACGCATCATGTCAGAAACAGCTGGTGCGCGGCCACTGCCCTGCGCGTCAGCGCTACGACAAACGCTCGCGCGCCCAGGCAACCGCGTCTTCGACGACCGGCGTCTTCGCGCTGTTCGCCGCATTCCTGATCCCGCGGCCGGGGCGTTCCAGCACATCGTCGCCGTCGAACACGCCGCTGTTGCCGATCACCGTCGCCAGGTTGCGGCGGAGCCGCGACAGCGGCAGGTAGGTCATCGCGCTCCCCTTCACGAGCTGGTGGAGATCGAAGTCGCTGCGCAGCCACAGATCGCGCGCCGACAGGCCGTCGCGCTGCGGACCCTGCCACGAGGGATCCGTGCTGGTCGCGGCCGCGTGGTTCCACGGGCAAACGTCCTGGCAAATGTCGCAGCCATACACGTGAGTGCCGATGTGCGCGCGCTGCTCGTCGGGGATCGGCCCGTCGACCTCGATGGTGAGATACGAAATACACTTAGTAGCGTCGAGGACATGCGCGTCGACGATGGCGCCGGTGGGACAGGCGTCGATGCAGATCGTGCACGCGCCGCATTGATCGAGCGCGGGCGCGTCCGGGGCGAGATCGAGGCTCGTCGCAATGCCGGCAAGGAACAGCCACGATCCCTGCTCACGGTTGATCACGCAGCTGTTCTTGCCAATCCACCCGACCCCGGCCTGCTGCGCGTAGACGCGCTCCTGCACGTGATGCTTGTCGACGAAATGCGCCGCCTCGAATGGCTCCGGCGACACCGACTTCATCCAGGCGACGAACTCGATCAGCCGGTCTTCGATGACCTTGTGGTAGTCCCGCCCGCGCGCATACCGCGCCACCTGCACCGCATCAGGCATTTCCGGATCCCGGCTTCCGCCTTCGCGCCCGAGAGGGCGCTTCGGCGCGACAGGCCCGGATCCCGGTTCCCGGCTCGCGTCCACGTTGTAGATGGTGCCCGTGACGATGACGGAACGCGCCGATGGAAGAAAGTTCCGGATGTCGGCGCGCGTCGCGGCCGACTTGCGCATGTACTCCATCTCGCCCGCGTAGCCGCGGTCGAGCCACTCGTTCAGATAGGCCAGTTCAGGGAATGCTCTTGCAGGCGCAATCCCGCAGAGATCGAATCCGATCTGCTGGGCCCTCTCCTTGATCGCATGAACGTTGAGCAACGCCATCGTCTAGCTGAGAACTGGCGGGCGGGACTTCCACCTTCGCCCTTTGGGCTACGGCGGACAAGGAAGTCCCGCCCCTACGTACAGCTCTGTTACTGGCTCTTCTTCACGAGTTGCCGAAGAACGTACGGAAGGATGCCGCCGTGCGAGAACGCCACCAGCTCTTCGGGCGTATCGATGCGCGCGATCGCCGCGAAGGTCTTGGTGCTGCCGTCGTCGGCGCGCGCCACCACGGTGACCTCCGAGCGCGGCTTGAGCGCCGTTCCGGCACCGGTCAGCGAGAACACCTCGCGGCCGGTGAGGCCGAACGTCGCGGCGTGCTCCCCCGCCTTGAACTGCAGCGGCAGCACGCCCATGTTGACGAGATTGCTGCGATGAATGCGCTCGTAACTCTCCGCAATCACCGCCTTCACCCCGAGGAGCATCGTCCCCTTCGCCGCCCAGTCGCGCGACGAGCCGGAGCCATATTCCTTGCCGGCAATCACCACCAGCGGCACACCGGCGGCCTGGTACTTCATGGCCGCGTCGTAGATCGGCATCACTTCGCCGCCCGGCAGGTACGCCGTGACGCCGCCCTCGATACCCGGCACCATCTGGTTCTTGATGCGCGTGTTGGCGAAGGTGCCGCGCATCATCACCTCGTGGTTGCCGCGTCGGGCGCCGTAGGAGTTGAAGTCCTTCGGCTCCACGCCGTGCTCGATCAGGTACTTGCCCGCCGGGCTGTTGACCTTGATGCTGCCCGCCGGCGAGATGTGGTCGGTGGTGATGCTGTCGCCCAGCACCGCCAGCGCGCGCGCCTCGCGGATGTCTTGCGACGCCTTCGGCGTCATCGACAGGCCTTCGAGGAATGGCGGCTTGCGGACGTAGGTCGAGTTGCCTTCCCACGCAAAGTTGTCGCCGGTCGGCACCGGCAGCTTCTGCCAGCGCACGTCGCCCTCGAAGACGCTGGCGTACTGCGTCTTGAACGCTTCGGACGTGACGCTGGCCAGCATCGCCTGCTGGATCTCCTGCTCGGTCGGCCAGATGTCCTTCAGGTACACCGGCTGGCCATCCTTGCCCATGCCGAGTGCCTCGCGCGAGACATCGAGGTTCATCGTCCCGGCTAACGCGTAGGCCACCACCAGCGGCGGCGAGGCCAGGTAGTTCGCGCGCACATCCTGCTGACTGCGGCCTTCGAAGTTGCGATTACCGCTCAGCACCGACGCCACCACGAGACCGCGCTCGTTGATCTCACCCGAGATCTCATCCGGCAGCGGACCGCTGTTGCCGATACACGTGGTGCAGCCATAGCCGACCAGATTGAATCCGAGCTGATCGAGGTAGGCATCGAGACCCGACTTACGGAGGTAGTCCGTGACCACCTTGGAACCGGGCGCGAGGCTGGTCTTGACCCACGGCTTGCGCGTGAGGCCGCGCTCCACGGCTTTTTTCGCGACGAGTCCCGCGCCGATCATCACGCTCGGATTCGAGGTGTTGGTACAGCTGGTGATCGCGGCAATGACGACCGAGCCGTGTTCGAGTTGCGTTTCGGTTAGGACGCCAGCCGCGTGCCCTGAGCTTGCCGAAGCGCCGGCGGCGGGTACCTTCACGCCCTTCTTCAGTTCCTCGAGCGCCCCGGCAAACGACGTCTTGGCCTTCGAGAGCGGCACGCGATCCTGCGGACGGCGCGGGCCAGCCAGGCTCGGTTCGACGATGGAGAGATCGAGATCGAGCGTTTCGCTGTAGACCGCGTCGGGCGAATCGGCGGTCCTGAACAGGCCCTGCGCCCGCGCGTAGGCCTCGACCAGCGCGACCTGCTGGGCATCGCGGCCGGTGAGCCGCAAATACTCCAGCGTCATGTCGTCGATCGGGAAGATCGCAACGGTGGCGCCGTACTCGGGGCACATGTTGCCGAGCGTCACGCGATCGGCAATGGTGAGATGCGCGAGGCCGGGACCATAGAACTCGACGAACTTCCCGACCACGCCCTTCTTGCGCAGCGCCTCGGTGATAGTCAGCACGAGGTCGGTCGCGGTCGCGCCCTCGGGCAACTTGCCCGTGAGGCGATAGCCGAGCACGGGCGGAATCAGCATCGAGCTTGGCTGCCCGAGCATTGCGGCCTCGGCTTCGATGCCGCCCACGCCCCAGCCCACGACGCCCAGCCCGTTCACCATCGTGGTGTGCGAGTCGGTGCCGAACACCGTGTCGGGATACGCCACCGCGCCGTCGGCGGTCTGCTCGCGGCACACCACGCGCGCCAGGTATTCGATGTTGACCTGGTGCACGATGCCCGTCTCGGGCGGGACCACGCGGAAGTTGCGGAACGCCGTCTGTCCCCAACGCAGGAAGACGTAGCGTTCGCGATTGCGGTGATACTCGAGATCACCGTTGAGCGTCAGCGCGTTCGCGGTGCCGAAGTGGTCGACCTGCACTGAGTGGTCGATGACCAGCTCCACCGGCTGCAGCGGGTTGACCTTCTGCGGGTCGCCGCCGAGCGCGACGATGCCATCGCGCATCGCGGCCAGGTCAACCACGCAGGGTACGCCGGTAAAGTCCTGGAGCAGGACGCGCGCCGGCATGAACGAGATTTCCTTCTCGCCGATGGTTTTCGGCGACCACGACGCCATCGCTTCGATGTCTGCCGACTTGACGAACCCGCCGTCCTCACGGCGCAGCAGGTTCTCGAGCAGGATCTTCAGCGAGTACGGCAGCGTGCCCACGCCCGGAAAGCGGGACGCGAGTGCAGGCAGGCTGTAGTAGCTGATGGAGTCGGGGCCAAGAGCAAAGGTTGTGCGGGTCTTGAAGCTATCGAGGCTGGGCATAGAACCTATCGATTGTATCAAGGAACTCGCTGGCGACTTTGGCGGGGTCGCGCTTCTCGCCGTCAACTGCGTAGTTCATGCGTTGCATCTCGGCCGCAGATATCCGTCCCTCGAGGCGCCTCACGGCATCCGCCACACCGGGTTGCTGCAGCAGCATGGCCGCCCGCGCCACCGGCACGGCGTCATACACCGGGAAGAAATGCCGGTCATCGTTCAGGATGACGAGGCCGAGCGCGTTGATGAGGCCGCTGGTGGCGTCGCCGGCGGTGACGTCGATCTCGCCCGAGGCGACGGCGCGGTAGATGAGGTTGAGGTCCATCACGCGCGGCTGATTCCCGAACGTCAGGCCATAGGCCGCACTGAGGCCGCGGAAGCCGTCTGGCCGCTCGAGGAATTCATAGCCGAAGCCGGCGCGCCAGCTCATCATGCGGGCCAGGTCGCCAATGGTCTCGAGGCGGTGCTTCTCCGCATCGGCACGGCGAACGAGGATCGCAAACGTGTTGTTGAAGCCAAGCCGCGGCAACGTGGTGACGCCAACGGACGCGTAGCGATCGCGAACCTGGTTGAAGACCGCGCCCGAGTCTTTCGAGGGGGGCTGATTGAAGATCGCGGTCAACGCTGTCCCCGAGTACTCGACATAGACATCGATGCCGCCGCCGACCAGCGCTTCGTGCGCGATGGCGGTGCCGCCGAGATTCAGCCGACGATCGACGTGCAGCCCAGTGTGACGCTCAATCGCCTGCGCGATCAACTCGCCGAGAATCACCTGCTCGGTGAAATTCTTCGACCCGACGATCACGTCGCTGCGCGCTGCGGATCGCGTGGAGACCCACGCCGTTCCGGCAACGATGATCGCGGTTGCGGCCAGGAGCGTGACCGCGGCGGCGCGGGTTCGTTTGCGAGGATCGGCGACGCGGCCGGCGAGCGCAAGCACGGCGTCGGCCATGATCGCCAGCAGCGCCGCAGGCACCGCCCCGGCGAGGATCACCGTGGCATCCACCATCGCGAGGCCGCGGAAGATGTAATCGCCCAGGCCACCGGCGCCGATCGCCGAGGCGATGGTCGCGGTGCCGACGCCAATGACCACGGCCACACGAAGCCCCGAGACGATCGACGGCAGGGCCAGCGGCCACTCTACCTGCCACAACACCTGTCGCGGTGTGAGCCCCATGGCCACCGCGCATTCCACCACGGTGCCGGACACGCCCTGGATGCCGGTGATGGTGCCACGCAGGATCGGCAGCACAGCATACACGGTGAGCGCCACCAGAGCGGCGCGAGTGCCGATGCCGCCGATGAACGGCAGCGGAATCAGGAAGCCGAACAACGCCAGGCTCGGAATCGTCTGGGCGAGGTTCGCAATCGCGACGATGGGCTTCGCCAGCGAGGGGCGCCTGGCCGCGATGATGCCGAGCGGAATGCCGGCGGCTGCCGCCACGAGCGTCGACACGATCACGAGGACGACGTGCTCGCCCAACCGCGCGACCACTTCGGCCCGATGCTCGATGATGAACGTCAGCAGCGCGTTCATCCGCCTTCGCTCCGCTTCGGCGCGACAGGTCGGGCTGCAACGAGCGCGGTCACGCGCGGATCGGTGGAACGGCGCAGCTCGTCGCCACTCGCGCACGCGACGATGAGACCCTCGTGCAACACCGCCACCCGATCGGCCAGCGCGAACGCTTCGGCAATGTCGTGGGTGACCAGGATCACCGAGCGATGCAGCGTGGCCTGCACGCGCGTGAATTCATCGTGCAGCTCAGATTTCGTCATCGGATCGAGCGCGCCGAAGGGCTCGTCCATCAACAGCAGCGGCGGATCGGCCGCGAGGGCGCGCGCCAGGCCGACGCGCTGCCGCTGCCCGCCCGACAGTTCATCGGGCCAACGCTCCCGGTAATCGTGCGGCTCGAGACCGACGAGCGCCAGCAACTCGTCGACGCGGGTGCTGATGCGTGGCGGCTCCCACTCGAGCAGCCGCGGCACGAGGCCGATGTTGGCGGCCACGGTCATGTGCGGAAACAGGCCGGCGTCCTGGATCACGTAGCCGGTGCGGCGCCGAAGCGCGATCGCGTCCCACTCGCGCACGTCACGGTCGTCGACGAGGACCTGTCCGGCATCGGCGCTGAGCAACCGATTGACCAGCCGCAACAGCGTGGTCTTGCCGGAGCCGCTGCGCCCAACCAGCGCCACCGTTTCACGCGCGCCGATCGACAGCGACACGTCGTGGAGCACACGTCGTGCGCCCCTGCTGGCGGAGACGGACTCGAAGACAACGGCACGGGCGGTCACGCGCCTCACACAATATCAGCGACGGACGACTGTTCGGGCCACTGGCGTAGAATCTGGACGTGGACTTCTCGAGGCTGCCTGGCGGCGATCTCATCGAGGCCGGACTGCGCGATCTCGCCGAGGCGCGCAGTAGCGACGCGGCCGAACTCGTCCTGATCGGCGGTCCGCGACTGCGCCGCCTCGGGCTCAACGTGCCTATCGATCGATCCGAGGGCGCCGAACATCGCCTCTACCAGCGGCTCGCCGCCGAAGACGATCGCACCGCGCATGCTCGGTACAACGCGCTCATCCGGCGGCTGGTGAGCTTCGAGCGAGCCGCCGAGTGCGCGCGCTGACGGGTCGGGCGCAGGTCGAAGGCTTCATGCGCCGGCTTGGCGACGAGGTCAACCACGACACCACCGTCCACCTGGTCGGCGGCGCCAGTGCGGTGCTGCTTGGCTGGCGAGAGACGACGATCGACATCGACCTGACGGTGACGCCGGAATCCGATGCGGTTTATCGCGCGATCGCGCGGCTCAAAGAGGCTCTCAACGTGAATATCGAACTCGCCTCGCCCGCGCAGTTCATTCCGGCGCTCCCTGGTTGGGAGGGGCGCAGCCCATTCATCCGCCGCGAGGGCCGAGTCTCGTTCTATCACTACGATTTCTATGCGCAGGCCCTGGCCAAGATCGAACGCGGACATGCGCGCGATCGTGCGGATGTGGCGGTGCTGATCGAACGTGGGCTCGTCGAGCGCGCCGAACTGCGGGCCCTCTTCGAGGCCATCGCGCCACAGTTGTACCGCTACCCGGCACTCGACGCGGACTCGTTTCGCCGCCGCGTGGAGGAGGCGATCGCGACGGGCTGAGCCCTCGCAATGCGCCCTCTAGGGCTAAGCCACGCTCACGACGCCCAGAACAATAACAGCGACAACGACGGGTACACCCGGCTTCGATCCTCGAAATCGATGGCATCGGTGCTGACGTTGAGGCGCAGGTCGCCGCGCAACCCGATGGAGCGGCGAGAATCAGGGCGGCCGCGGAGCCAGTAGCGCGCCCCGGCGCCGGCGTAGAACAGCTGGCCGGTTTCGACGAGGGTGCGGTCCTGGTGCAGCTGTCGCAGGTAGGCGCCGCCGCCCGAGAGAAACGCGCGCAGCTTATCGGCGCGCGGACGAGGCAGTTGCCAGGTCAGGCCGGCGCCAAACTCGTAATTCTGCAGAGACTCGCCGCTGTACTCCGCGGGGCTCGCTTCCGGGTCGCCGCTGATCGAGAACGCGAGCCGGCGCCGCGACAGCGACGCCGTGCCTTCAACGGCAAACCCCGCCCCCACCTCGAAGCCCACGCGAAGCTCGCCGCCCACGGCGGAACCGATCCGCGAATCGACGCTGAAGAGCGTGAACGGCGGCGGCGCCGCACCGGGCGCATTCGTCCGCAGGTTGGCCTCCGAGATGCCGATGGGATAGCTCCCCGTCCACGTGGCGCCACCGTCGACGGTGATCTGCGCCTGCGCCGCAGACGCGCACAGCACGACCATCAGCGCCATGAGCGGTGCGCGCGTACCGGCGAGCCGCACCAGCATCACCGCGGCGTCACCTGGATCTCGATCGATCGCGACGACCCTCCGGCCGGCGCGACCACCATGCGCGGCGCATAGGTCACGCGGAAGTCGACATCGACCGGCGACGTAAAGAAGCTCTCTGGATCGGCATCGTCTACAGGCTCGACCCGTAACACGTACGGACCAGGCGGCAGCCGCGCGATCACGAATTCACCCTGCATGTTGAGCGTGAAGTTGCCGATCATCACGCCGTTTTCTGGATTGAACGCGAGCACGTGCGCGCCAAGCACCCCCTCGCCGTTCTTGGTGACGCGGCCGACAATGGCGCCGGTATCGAGGAGCACGGCGGGCGTGGGATAGAGGTCCGAGATGCCGGCGACGTCGTCCGGGTGGAGGACGCGTTCGGCGATCGTTCCCGGCGACATCGCGATCGGGAACATGATCGCGCCCGACGCGATCACGCGACGCGTGCTGCCCGTCGGCAGATCGGTCTCCCCGAGCGCCGAATGACTCAGGCCGAGAAGATGTCCCAGCTCGTGCAGCGCTACCGACTCCAGATCGACGCGGCCCGGCGTGCCGGAAGCCGACACCGACCACGCGAACCGCGAGTTGAAGAAAATGTCGGCTTCGACGATGGCGCCGGTGGTGGTGTCGATGATGAAGCTGGTGGCACCGAGCACCTGGTCGAGATCGGGGCGATCCAGAAAGCCGATCGTGCTGCGCGAATCGATCACTTCTGGCATCGCGCCGGTCATGCCCTGGAAGTCGAACCGGGCCTGCGCGCTGTCCACGGCGGTCCACGTGGCCGCGGCCCGTGCCACGGCACCCTGCAAATCGGCGGCGGTCACGCCGTTGCCGTTGCGGTCCGACACGAAGTAGGGGACGGGCAACTCCCAGGTGATGTCCACGACGCGGCCGTTCACGAGCGCGCCGAGCTTGAGATAGGCGTGCGCGGGCTCGACGGCGCCGGCGGCGAGGATGATCGCCGCGATCGCGACGAGGCGCGTCATTTGGCGGCGTCCACGACGGCGCGGATGCTCGCCTCGAACACCCGCAGCGGCACCGGCGCCTTGTGGATCACCATCATCTCGTTGGCGGAGTCGCGGCGGACGCGGAAGATGCCCTGGGTGAACCCGGTGGTGACGGGCAACCGCGCGCCGCGCGAGGAGACGAAGAACACCGCCATCTCCCCACGCGCGAACACCGGCGCGCCGGGGATCACATTCACGTATCTGCCGGCCTGTCCGCCCGGCATGACGAACGTCAGCGTGTCCGAGTTGCTGCCCTTGATGCCACGCAGCACCTCAACGGTAACGACGCTCTGAATTGCGCGCCGATCGCCGGTGAAATCCCCGCGCACATCGACGACGCGGCCAAGAACGACGGCGGCTGATTGATTGACAAGTTGCTCGAACGTCAGCGGGGCGACGGTAACGGCGTTTGCGGGGGCGACCAGGAAGGTACAAATGACAGCGACTACAACACCTCGGAGCATCCAGCGATATTACTCCCGTCTATCTCCCGACGAGGTCCAGCACCGCTTCTGCCGCCCGGTCGCTCGCACCTGGGCCGCCGAGGCGGCGTCGCACTTCTTCCAGCGCGGCCACCATGCGTGACCGGTAATCGGAGTCGGTGAGGATACGCACGGCCTCGTCGGTGATCGCGTCGACCGTGCACTCCTCCTGGATCAGCTCGCGGACGATGCGCTGGCCGGCGATCAGGTTCACCATCGCGTAGGTGTCCACACGGGCCAGGCGCTTGGCGATGCGATAGGTCATCGGCGTCACCTTGTAGACCACCACCATCGGCTTGCCGTGCAGCGCCGTCTGCACCGTCGCGGTGCCCGACGCCACCACCGCCGCATCGCACGCGTTCAACACCTCGTCGGTCTGCGCGTCGACGATGCGCAGCGAGGTCAGGCCGGCGATGCCGAAGATGTCGAACAGGCCGTCGTGCAGGTTCGGCGCCCTCGCGATCACGAACTGCACGCCCGGCACCCTGGCGGCAATCGCCGGAATCGCCTCGGCAATGACCGGCGCCAGTTGCGACACCTCGTTGGTGCGACTGCCTGGCAACAACGCCAGCACCGGCTTCGACGGATCGAGGTTGAGCTTGCGAAGAAACGATTCCCGCGTGTGCTCGGTGGCGACGAGGTCAATCAGCGGGTGCCCGACAAAATGGACGTCCATGTGCTCGCGCTTGTAGAGGTCTTCCTCGAACGGAAAGATCGGCAGCACGCGATCGACGACGCGCTTCATCTGCTTGATGCGGCCCGCCCGCCAGGCCCAGAGCTGGGGGCTGACGTAATAGATCACCGGGATGCCAAGACGCTTGACGCGCCGCATCAGGCGAAAGTTGAAGTCGGGGTAGTCGATGAGGATGAGCGCCTGCGGTTGTTGCTGCTTCGCGGCGGCGACCAGCCGGCGCATGGTGGCTAGCGTGCGCGGGAGCACGCTCAGTACTTCGGTGAGGCCAGTGACCGACAGGCCGTGAAAATCAGCAACGAGCCGGCCGCCGGCCGCCTCGAATCGCTCGCCGCCCAGGCCAAACACGTCGAGGTCCGGCTCGCGGCGGCGCAGCGCGGCGACCAGCGCCCCGGCGTAGAGATCACCGGAGGCCTCGCCGCACGAAACCATCAGCCGCCTTCGCCCGCCCGAACTCATCGGGCTACGGCGCGCCTCCGGCCGCAGGAATTCAACGGCCTTCGGCCTTCGGCTGGTTTCGAAACCGGGCTCAACGGACTCCAGGACGTTTCAGAAAATCAACCGATAGAAGATCCAGCTGCTCGATCGGCACGCGCTCGAAGCTGCTGAAGCCGACGCCTTTGAGGTCCTTGACGAACTTGTCGGCGTCGCCGACCAGCACCACCGACAGCTGCGACGGACGGATGAACCACCGCGCCACGCGCTGGATCTCGTCGGGCGTCACTTTGAGGATGCGCTCGCGGAAACGCGGCAGATCCTCCACCGGCAGTTCGTAGAACAACTGGTTCAACACCTGTGTGGCAATCGCGTCCGGGACCTCGATAGTCAGCGGGAAGTGCCCGACCATGTAGGCCTGCGCGCCTTCGAGCTCCTCGTCGTAGACGCGCTCGCGCTGCAGGCGGGTGAACTCGTCAACTACCACGCGCAACGCCTCGGCGGTGTTCGCCGTCTGCGTGTCGGTTTCGGCGATCACCGCGCCGGCCATCTTGTAGGTGTCGAGGTCCGCCGACGCGCCATAGGTGAGCTGCTTCTGCGAGCGCAGCACCTGCTGCAGGCGGTTGGCACCCTCGCCGCCGAGAATCTTCACGGCCTGGTCGATCGACTCGAAGTCCGGGTGCTTGCGCGGAATGGCGATGTGGCCGACGCGGATCTCGGTTTGCACCGAGTCCTTCTTGTCGACCACGATCACCCGACGGGTCGGATCCGGCGCCTCGGTGACCGTGGTGGCGGGCACCTCGCCCGCCTTCCAGGCGCCGAAGTACTTCTCGAGGCCGGCCATCGCGTCGGCGGCGCTGATGTCGCCGACGATGGCGATCAGCGCGTTGTTCGGCACGAAATACTTGCGGTGATAGTCCACGAAGTCCTGGCGCGCCAGCGCGGCCAGCGATTCGTTGGTGCCGTTGCCCGGCATGCCGTAGGGGTGGAAGCCGTAGATCAGGCGATCGATCACCTGGCCGGCCACCGAATCCGGATCCTCGTAGGCGACCTTCAACGCCGACAGCGCCTGCTGCCGCTGGCGTTCGATCTCTTCCGGCGCGAACGTCGGCCGCATCACCACATCCGAGACGAGGTCGAGCGCGACGCCGTAGCTGTCGTTCATGACCACGGCGTTCACGTAGGTGAGGTCGGTGCCGGCGCCGGTGCCCAGCGCGCCGCCGACGAAATCGATCTGCTCGGCGATCTGTTCGGCGGTACGGCTCCCTGCGCCCTGGTCGAGCAGCGTCGCCGCCATCATCGCCAGGCCGTGCTTGCCCTTGGGATCGTGCGCCGCGCCGGCGCGGATGATCATCCGCACGCTGATCGAGGGTTGCTCGTTCTGACTCACGAGCACCACCTGCAGGCCATTGGCGAGCTTGCGCAACTCGTACGGCGGGAACGCCGCGGGCCGGGCCGGCAGCGGCCGCGGAGGATTCTCGCGGGGCCAGTCCGTCCGCGCCTGTTCATACGCGTCCGAGACGCCGGCGGTAGTGGTGGTGGTCGCGGTGCTGCTCGCGCGGCTCTTGAGCGCCGGCTGCGCGGCGAGCACCGCCGTCAATCCGCTGCACACACACAGGAAAGCGACGGCTTTCGCGCTCACATGCCACCTCGCGGATTTACGCGCATCACCATGCGGCCCTCGGGCACGAAGTACTTCCGCGCCACCCGCTTCACGTCGTCGAGCGACACGGCCAGGAAGGTGTCGAACTCACCGTCGGCGGAGGCCATGTCTTTCTGAATCACCTCGGCGTGCCCCAGCTGCGACGCTTTTTCCTTAATCGACAGCCGGCTGACAATGTAGTCGCGGGCGAACTGGTTCTTGGCGCGCTGCAACTCGCGCTCGGAGATGCCGTCGGTCTTCAGCCGATCGAACTCCGCGATCAGCGCCTTCTCCACGTCGTCTGGTGACTTGCCCGGGTTGACGAGGGCCACCGCGGAGAACACCCCGGGCTGCTCGAGGAAGCTGCTGCTCCCGAATGCGGTGAGCGCCAGGCCCGTTTCGTAGACCAGCTTGCGATAGATGCGCGACGTCTGCCCGTCCGACAGCGTCTTCGACATCACGAACATCGGGTACGAATCCGGATGGCCGTTGTAGGGGACGTGATACGTCACCACCACCGCCGGCAGCGGCCACGGCTGCTCCACCGTGACGCGCTTCTCCTTGGTGTGCGGCGGTTCGACCGGAATGTCCCGCGGCACCGGGTTGGCGGCCTTGGGCACGCGGCCGAAGTACTGATTCAACAGCTGCGTCACCGTGTCGACCTCGAAGTCGCCGACGATCATCAGCGTGGCGTTCTCGGGCACGTAGTAGGTCTTGTAGAAATCCCGCACATCGTTGATGGTCGCGGCATTGAGATCGTTCATGCTGCCGATCACCGGGTGCTTGTAGGGATGCACGTCGAAGGCGTGGAAGGTGATCAGTTCGTTGAGCAGGCCATAGGGCGGATTCTCGATGCGCATGCGCCGCTCTTCCTTCACCACTTCGCGCTCGCGCACGAATGTCTGCTCGTCGATGCGCAGCGACGCCATGCGATCGGCTTCCATCCACAGCACCAGCGGCAGGTACTGCGCCGGAATCGTCTGCCAGAACACGGTGGTGTCCTCGTTGGTGTAGGCGTTGGCCTGGCCGCCCACCGACGCCACGATCGAGGTGTGCTGCTCCGGCTCGACGTTCTTCGAGCCCTTGAACATCATGTGCTCGAAGAAGTGCGCGAAGCCGGTGCGGCCCGGCTTCTCGTTCTTGGAGCCGACGTGGTACCACAGCTCGACGTGCACGATCGGCGTGGACTTGTCCTGGTGCAGGATGACCACCATGCCGTTCGGGAGCACCAGGCGCTGGTACTGCAGCTTCGGCGGCCGCACGGCCGCCTGCAACGGCACCAGCCACACCACAGCCACGGCCGCCAGCACGAGCACACTCAGTAGCGAGAGTTTTTTCATTGCGACTCTTCCAGTTTCCTCAAACGTTCTTCGAGCGCCTTGAGTTGACGCCGCAGTTCAGGGAGCTTGCGAAACACCGCCGAAGCCCGGCGCCATTCGTCGTTCTCGATCGCCGGCGTGCCCGACACGAACGCATCGTCGTCGAGCGAGGAAAAAATCGCCGAGCGCGCGCCTGCCTTGACGCGATTGCCAATCGTCAAATGGCCGGCCGCGCCGGCCTGGCCGCCAAACACCGTGTGGTCGCCGATCACGGTGCTGCCGGCAATACCGACCTGCGCCGCCAGCAACACGCGGTGCAAGTAGCGGTTGACGAGGTCGGTACCA
>JALDXK010000075.1:0-14998 GCA_032155105.1 Acidobacteriota bacterium | reverse complement strand
GCTTTGATCTGCGACGGCGCCGCCGGCTGTTTGGTCAGCAGTCCCTCGAAGATCGTCGCCACCGTCGCGCCCTGGAACGGCAGCTGGCCGGTGGCCATTTCGTACATCACGACGCCGGCGGAGAACACGTCGCTCCTGGCGTCGATGTCCTGCCCGCGCGCCTGCTCCGGCGACATGTACGACACCGTCCCGATGGTGGTGCCCATCGTGGTGAGTTGGTCGGTCGGGGCCAGCGTGGCATGCAGGTCGCCGCCACGCACCTGGCTCAACTTGGCGACGCCGAAGTCGAGCACCTTGATCGTACCGCGGCGGGTGACGAACAGGTTCGCCGGCTTGATGTCACGATGGACGATGCCCTGCGCGTGCGCGGCGTCGAGCGCGTCGGCGATCTGCGTGCCGCATTCGAGCACCTCGTCGATGGCGAGTGCGGACCGGGCGATCCGATCCTTCAGCGAGTGGCCGTCGAGCAGCTCCATCACCATGAAGTGACGGCCATGATGGGTGCCGATGTCGTAGAGCGTGCAGATGTGCGGGTGGTTCAGCGCCGACACCACGCGCGCTTCGCGCAGGAAGCGCTGCACGGCCTCGGCGTTGGCCTGCAACTCATCGGGAAGAAACTTGATCGCGACCTTGCGGCCAAGACGCGTGTCTTCGGCTTCATACACCACGCCCATGCCGCCGGCGCCCAGGCGCGACAGGATCTTGTAATGCGAGATGGTCTCGCCAATCACCGGCTTGCCGTCTCCGGTTCGTCCAGCACTTCGCGGATCTTCTTCGAAAGTTGCATCGGTGTGAAGGGCTTCTGGAGGAACGGCTGCCCTTCATCGAGCACGCCGGTCTTGACGATCGCCTCGTCCGTATAGCCGGACATATACAGGACCCGAATGGAGGGACGAAGCGCACGCAGGGCTTCGGCCACCGCCGGTCCACTCATGTCGCCAAGGATGACATCGCACAGCGCGAGATCGAAATGCCGCGTGTCGTCGCTGCCCAGCGCCAGGCCGGCCCGGCCCGAGGCCGCCTCGGTGACGGAATAGCCGAGGCGCACGAGCAGTTCCTTCGAGAGCCGTCGCACGGACGAATCGTCTTCGACGAGCAGGATGTGCTCGGCGCCTTCCGGCATGCGTTCCCCGCCGGCCTCGACAGGCACGGGTTGCGGCGCCTCGGATCGCGGCAGGTAGATGCGGAACGTGGTGCCGAGCCCCGGCTCGCTCGACACGGCAATGTACCCGTCGCTCTGCCGGACGATGCCGTAGGCGGTGGACAGGCCGAGGCCCGTACCCTTGCCCACTTCCTTGGTCGTGAAATACGGCTCGAAGATGCGCGCGCGCACATCGGGCGGCATGCCGATGCCGGTATCAGACACCGACAACATGACGTAGTCACCGGGCTGGGCGTCCTGCATGTCGGCCACCGCGGCCTCGTCCAGCACCGCCTCGCCGGTTTCGACGTTGAGACGGCCGCCCTGCGGCATCGCATCGCGGGCGTTGACCACGAGGTTCATCACCACCTGTTCGACCTGGCCCGGATCGACGCGCACGAACGCGTTGGCGGCGCGGCCGTTCACGGTCATCACGATGTCTTCGCCGATCATCCGGCGCAGCATCGGCTCGACCTTGCTCAGCGCCTTGTTCAGGTCGATGACCTTCAACTGCAGTACCTGGCGACGGCTGAACGCCAGCATCTGCCGCGTCAGGTCGGCGGCGCGCATCGCGGCGCGGCCAATCTCTTCCGCGTCGGCGCGGCGATCGTCTTTCGGGTCGAGGCCGTAGAGAACGATCTCGGTGTAGCCGATGATCGCCGTTAGCAGGTTGTTGAAGTCATGCGCGATGCCGCCGGCGAGGCGGCCCACCGCTTCCATCTTCTGCGAGTGGCGCAGCTGTTCCTCGAGCACCAGCCGCTTCTGCATCGCATCGTCTCGTTCAGCCATGATCGCGGCGAGCAGCAAGCCGCTGAGCGAGCCGAGTGCGAGGAAGCCGAACAGCAGCGCGTGCACGAACTCGATCGGAAACCCCGCGAACGGTCCGAGCCGCATACCGGCGATGACGATCGCGTACCCCGAAATCAGCGCGACGATCATCGCTGCTCCACGCGGGCCGAACCGCAGACCGGCCCAGCCGACGAGCGGAAAGAAGACGAACGCAATCGGGACGTTGCGGGCGGCGAACAGGCCCCAGAGACCGAACATCAGCTGTGAGCTGGCGAGCAGCGTGACCAGGAGCGCGAGACCCTCGGCGATCTTGCGCCAGGTCCAGTCGATCTCGCGGCCGTAGACCCACGCCAGCACGAGCGGCGCGGTGACCATCACGCCAAGCCAGTCGCGGATCCACCACAGGCCCAACTCGTAGCCGAAGCGATCGGCGGGCGTGCGACCCGCGACGTAGTAGATCCCGAGCGCGAGGATGGCAGACAGGAACGCGCCGGCGGGCGCCGCGGCCATCGACACGATCAGCGGATCGCGCACGCGCTCGAGCCGCGGATCGAACTTCATGGCGCGCATGATTCGCACGTCGACGATCGGCTGCACGATCTGCACGGCCGCGATCATCAAGGCCAGTGGCCACGGGTTGCGGGTGATGCCGACGAGCAATGCGCCGAGGACGATCCCCGGCATCAGCCGGTAGCCGCCGATGTACACGAGCGCAACCGCGAGACCGGCCGGCGGCCAGAGCGGCGTGGCCGTGCGGCCGCCGCTGGTCGGCAACATCACCAGCTCGGCGAGCGCCCACGCAACGAGTGCCACGACCGCGTTGATCACGATGGTGCCGGTCAGCTCATTTCGGGCGTACCACGCGCGTGCTATGGCGGCCAGATTGGGGGCTTGGGACACGTATTTCGAAGACTACAGGGGTTTATAAAGGCCGTTCAACACGAAGGTTTGATTTTGCCAGGCACCGGCCGTATGCTCGTCCAGGCTGTAACACTTGTTACAGTCGAGGTTCTTCTCCTCATGGAGGCACGGATGCGCAGTGGAGCACTCGCAGCGGCACTCGTGGTTATCGGCACGGCGGCGGCAACGCAGCAGGCAGTGAATCCCCGTCAACAACCCGGGGCGCAAGTGCACATCTTCGCGCCCGATCAGCACGACCTCTATGACGGCCACTTCGTGATCTCGGCCAACCGCATCCACATGGTCGGCGGCCTCAACGATCCTGAAGGTTGGGACCACCTCGATAACGAAGCCAGGAACGTGAAGCCGGTGTCGGGGAGCGCGGAAATCGATGTCGACGAGATCAAGAACACCGGCAGCTTCGTGGCGAAGCTGAAGATTCCAGAAGGTGACCTCGTCCTCACGCTGGAGCGGTGGCACGAGTTCAATCCGTGCCAGAACGGCGGCATCGTCGCCTACATCCACGAGCACGGCACCGACTCGGGATGCGGAGACAACAACTGGCCGAAGACGGTGGGATTCCTCGCGGGATGGGGATATGGCAGCGCGACGTTGAATGGCAAGCCGCTCTACCAGGATTACGAGATGCACTTCATGGTCACGCAGGGGTTGCGCGATCGCAAGACCCTGCGCGTGAACTATCCGATGGCCGGCAAGAAGCTGCCGGGCGGTGAAACCAACCCCGCCACCCAGCAGATCGATTTCTACATTCGCAGCCAGCAGCAGAACGCGAAGAATCGTCCCAACCGACAGGTGTTCGTCCACTTCTTCGGGATGGAGATCACCTGGAAGTAGGGCCAACCGTTGGCCGCATCGCGCGGCCCTGGACTCGCCCCGCGATTCCTCGCAATTCAGCGACGCCGCAGGTCAGCGTAACAACTGTTACAGCAAAGATAACGGCCACGGGCCAGCGGATGCCCGTTTCCCGAGGGTCGGCGCCAGAGATGGCACGAATAGTGCCATTTCACACTCTGTGCAGCCAGGCTGCCTTCAAATTCCGGAGGAAATGACAACATGCGCTATCAACAAATGGTGACTGCCCTACTGTGTGCGGTGATGCTGACTCCAGCGGCCGCATCCGCTCAGGGGCGGGTCGAGGTCAGTGGCATTGTGGGCTGGACGGTGTCCGACGGCGTCGCGACAGACGGGGTCCCCGCCCTAGATGGCAACATCTACAATGCCATCGACATCAAGGACTCGTTTTCGTGGGGCTTCGGGATCGGCTTCAACGTGAGCGAGACCGCCGAAGTGGGGTTCCTGTTCAACCAGCAGATGAGCACGCTGGGCGTCGAAGGCACGAACGATGTCGAGATCGGCGACATGAACGTCACCAGCTACCACCCGTACTTCGCCTATAACTTCGGCGAGACGGACGCGGCGCTGCGGCCGTTCATCCTGTTCGGCCTGGGCGCCACGAGCTACGCGTCGGTGCCGTTCACCCGTTTGGGGGTCAGCCGCGAAACCGGCGGCGACACGCAGTTCTCCACCACTTGGGGCGGTGGCGTGAAGTATTTCGCGTCGCCGAACGTGGGCATTCGCGTCTCGGCGACGTGGACGCCGACCTACATCACCACCGAAGAGGGCGGGTGGTGGTGCGATCCGTACTGGGGCTGCTACGTGGTGGGCAACGCGAAGTACGCCAACCAGTTCCACTTCAACGGCGGAATCACGTTCCGGTTCTAAAGAGGAGATGACGGCCATGACACGCATTCTTCTTGCAGCGCTGGCGGCGGTCACCTGGATCGCGGCGCCGGCCGAGGCACAGAAGCCGGTCACACAGGGCGCGGCGATAAGCGAGACGTTCACCATCG
Organism: Acidobacteriota bacterium; assembly: GCA_032155105.1. Taxonomy (GTDB): domain Bacteria; phylum Acidobacteriota; class Vicinamibacteria; order Vicinamibacterales; family UBA2999; genus 12-FULL-67-14b. The sequence goes on along the minus strand of JALDXK010000075.1, from coordinate 10,297 downwards.
AGGCGATTGATCATTCGAGCCGCATCGTGTCGCTGCGCGACAAGGACGGCACCATCGAAGACATCTACTGCGGACCCGAGGTCAAGCGGTTTGATGCGCTGAAGGTGGGCGACAAGGTGACGTTCCGCTATTACGAATCGGTCGTCTACCAGGTCCGCAAGCCGGGCACGGCGGCCGAATCACCGTCGTCAACACCGTCGGTGGTGCGGACACCAGGCACCAAGCCTGGCGGCACCGTGTCGGAACAGATGACCGCGACGGTGACCATCGCGGCGATCGACACCAAGGTCCCGTCCGTGACCGTGACCGCGGCGGATGGCCGCAAGATGTCGTTCAAGGTCGAGAACCCGAAGAACCTCGAGGGCGTCAAGGTCGGGGACAAGGTTGAAATTACCTACACTCAAGCGCTAGCAATCAGCGTTCAGTAAACAACGGTTACAAAGGTTACAGGGTTACAAGGTTATAGGGTTCTCTTAGGGAGAACCTATGTAACCTTGTAACCCTGTAACTTTGTAACCGCTATTGTCCGCCGAGCGGTGGCCCTGGCGGCAATGGAAAACGAGATCGGGGCCGTCCACCCCATACGGCGGAGGCCGATCGCGGCGCGTTGGCTTTCGGGTTTTCCAGGTAGCGCGTGATGTCGCGCGCGGATTGCCTGTAGTGCGCGGCCGTGACCGCATCCTCATCAGCCCGCTTCGCGATGTCCCGGGAGAGGAACGTCAGCTGATCGAGGATGTAGGCACGCGACTCGGGTGAAGCGTCGTCGCTGCCGCCGAGAATCATCATCGAGTCCAGCGCCACGCGCTGCGTGACACGACGCAGCGAGCGATGCCGCGGATCGGCGTCGCGCGGCGCATTCCAGGTCGACGCCAGCATCGCCTGCACCAGTTCCGGCAACGTCAGCGCTCCTGACTGGCGATCGGCAAAGCCGATCAGCCGCGACGCGCGATCGGGTTCGAGCAGCGGCTCGAGCACCAGCGCCGACAGGATGCGCGCCGCCTTGAGGTGGTCGAAGGCCGCGTCGCTCGAGAGATCTTCGAGATTGGTCCCCGGAGTCGGCGTGAGCTGCACGAGCAGTGGCTCCGGGATCGCGAGACTCGCCGGCTCCACGATCGACAGCAGCAGGTTCAGCACCTCGCGCTGCAGTCCCGCCGGCACGATCTCGGTCGGCCTCAGCTCTTCGCCCTTGACGACGATGTTGTGATACATGCCGCCGATGTAGCGAACGCCGGCTTCGATCGCCCAGCGATGGTGGAGATAGGTCATCCACAGCCGCATGTCGCGCAGATCGCCAATCGGATCGCCGATCTTCAGGATGCCGGGCCCGTAACGATCGAGCATGATCTTGCGGGCGGCGATGGTCTCGCGCAGGTACTCGGTGGGCGTGGCGCGATCGTCGTACCAGGACCAACGCGGGTCGGTGGAGGCCACATACAGGATGCCCTTGGCCCGCATCTCCTTGATGATCCCTTCGAGGCCTTCCTTCTCCTTCTCCGGCGGGAACTCGGTGTAGGCGTAGCGCGCCATGAACGCGTCGTACTCGCCGGTGGCGCCGTTGAACGTCTCCGAGAGATCGAGCGTCGTGCCGCTGACCTTCACCCGAGGCGTCGGGTACTCCATCACCGAGGCGCGATCGTTGACGCTCGAGGAGAAATTGTGACCGAAACCGAACACGTGCCCGAGCTCGTGCGCGGTGAGCAGCCGCTGCCGCAGCAACACCATCTCGCGTTCAGCCGCCGGCATGGCGGCCGGCTGCGTGGTCATCTGCAACAGGTAATCGGGCACTGGCAGAAACACAGCGCACTCATCGCCGCCGCCATTGGTCGTCGGGGAATAGCTCTCCCAGTAGTTGCCGATGGTGCGGATGCGATGCGAGTCCATGCGCGTCTTCGAACCGAGGATCTCGCCCGTGCGCGGATCACGATAGGTGCCGCCGCTCGAGAATCCGCGCTCGTCGCGATTGATCCAGAGGATCCACGCATAGCGGATGTCCATGGGATCCATGTCGGGGGTGGGATCCTTCACCTGGACAGCGTTGCGAAACCCCGCCGCTTCGAACGCCTTGTTCCAGAGCAGCGCACCTTCGCGCATCGCGGTGCGGACCGGTTCGGGAATGCCGGCATCGAGATAGAAGACGATCGGCGTCTTCGGCTCGCTGATTGCCGCGCTGGGCGTCACCTTCTCGAGACGCCAGCGGCTGGCCCACGACACTTCGGTGCCCTCGTTGAACGGACGCGCGTAATCACGGAAGTTGACCCCGCCGACGCCGATGCGGGGATCGGCGGGACGCGGGCGATACCCTTCGGGCGCCTTCAGGAAGGAGTGGTGAATGCGCAGCGTGAATGACCGGGGATCAGGGGTGATGTTGTTGATGAGGTTGCCGGGATTGTCGGCGGCGAAAGTCACGACCGTCTCGATCTCGGTGTTCTGCGGGAAGGCCTTCATCCGGGCCGGGTAGAACGCGCTGCGCGCGCCGTCGAAGCGAAACGCGCCCTGATTGGCGGAGCGCAGCCGGCCTTCCACGTTCGCGGCATCGCGCATGAAGAGCGGCGTGGCGTCGGCCAGCACGCGGCCGTTCTCGTCTGCTTCGACGGGCAGTGCGGTGAGCACGGACGAGGCAAACGAATCGCGCACGTTCTCGACCTGCGCCGGCGTGCCGCCAACAGCGCGGAAGTCGAGGTTCTGCAGCACCACCAGCACGCGCGGACCGGAGCGTTCGAAGCGGACCACGCCGCTCGAGAGGATGCCGCGATCGAACGGCAGCTCCACCGAGCCGGCGCCGCTTGCGGCCGACACGTAGTAGAGGACGTCTTCGCCGAACGCGGGAATCTCGATCAGCACGCGCCCGCGCGCCGCATCCCAATAGAACGGGATGAAACCATCGGCGCGCTGCACGCCGCCGGTGCGGTCGGCGATGCGTGCGGCAGGCGGTTGCTGGGCATCGATGGCCGGCGCGAACAACGCGGCGGCAATCAGGATCACAAGGGTGACGCGGCGCATGGTAGCCTCCTGCGAAATGGCGAGCAGATTCTACGTCAGGTCTGCCAATGGTCCCTCAGGAGTTCCGTTCACCCCCTGGCTTAGAATCACCCCATGACCTCAGGACGATCATCACGGGTGCCGGCGTTGTGCACGACGGCTGTCGTGTGCCTGCTCCTCCACGCGACTGCGGTCGCCCAGGCTCCGCTTGACGGTTTCGACGCCTACGTCGCCAAGGCGGTGCACGCGTGGCGAACGCCGGGCCTTGCCGTCGTCGTCGTCAAGGACGGACAGGTCGCGTTCAGCAAGGGCTATGGCGTCCGCGAGCTTGGCAAGCCGGAACCGGTCGACACGCACACGCTCTTCGCGATCGGGTCCACGACCAAGGCGATGACCGCCGCTCTTGTCGGCATGCTGGTCGATGAGAAAAAGCTCGGATGGGACGATCCTGTCGTCAAGCATCTGCCCTGGTTTCAGCTCAAGGATCCGCACCTGACGCGCGAGATCACGGTGCGCGACTTGCTCACGCATCGCGCGGGTCTCGGCAATGCCGATTACCTCTGGTACGGCCAGGCGACGGTGCCGCGAGAGATCCTCGAGCGCGTTCGCCTGTTGGACCCGGCCTACTCGCTGCGATCGTCGTTCATCTACCAGAACGTCATGTACGCGGCGGCGGGCGCGGTGATCGAAGCGGTGAGCGGCCAATCGTGGGAGCAGATGATCCGCTCGCGCATCTTCGAGTCGCTCGGCATGAGTGAGTCGATCGCCACGGCGGCCACGCTCGCGAAACAGCCGAACGTCGCGAAGCCGCACTACATCATCGATGGCGAGCTGCGCGTCATCGACAACATCAGTGTTGACGGCGTGGCGCCCGCCGGCAGCGTCTGGTCGAGCGTGCACGATATGTCGAAGTGGACGCAGATGCTGCTCGACGGCGGGAAAGCCGGCCAGCGTTTGCTGCTCACACCCGAAACGGTGGACGAGCTCTTCAAGCCGCAGACGATCGTGACCCGCGAGCAGTTCTACCCGACCGCCCGGCTCACGAAGCCGCACTGGACGACCTACGGTCTTGGATGGTTTCAGCAGGACTATCGCGGACGCGCGGTCGACTACCACACGGGCAGCATCGACGGCATGGTGGCGATTCACGGCGTGATGCGAGAGCAACGGCTTGGCGTGTACGTCCTTGCGAATCGAGATCATTCCGAGTTGCGTCATGCGCTGATGCTGAATGTCTTCGATCGCTTTAGCGGCGCCGGCGAGCGCGACTGGAGTCCGGAGCTATTGAAGCTCTACGCCGGCCTTGAAGCAGAGGCCGACGAGAGGCAGAAGAAGCAGGCGAGCACTCGCGTGGCGGGGACGTCACCGGCGCTGCCGCTCGCGCGCTACGCCGGCAGGTACTCGAATCCCCTCCGCGGCGACATCCTGATCACGCGCGACGGCGATCAGCTTCGTGCGCAATACGGCACGGCGTACCTGGGCGCGCTCGAGCACTGGCACTACGACACATTCCGCGCGAAATGGGATGCCGCATGGCGCGGAACCGCACTCATGACGTTCGGACTTGACGAACAGGGCCAGCCCACGCGACTCGAGGCGCTGGGAGCGCGGTTCACCCGCGCGTCGAAGCCCTAGTGACCGACGGATTCGAAGCCGCAGTGACCGAAGGAGATGAGTATGCCTACCGATGCCGCCATCGCCGCACTCAAGTCCAGTCTGCGCGGCGAACTGATCCAGCCGTCAGACCCCGGTTACCAGGAAGCCCGCAAGGTCTACAACGCCATGATCGACAAGAAGCCGCGCCTCATCGCGCGCGTGGCTGATGTCGCCGACGTCATCACCGCGGTGAACTTCGCGCGCGATCAGAAGATGCTGCTCGCCGTTCAGAGCGGCGGCCACAACGCCGGCGGCCTCGGCAGCGTCGGCGACGGCCTGGTGATTCAGTTGTCGCGGATGAAGGGCATTCGTGTCGACCCGGCGGCGAAGACGGTGCGTGTCGAGGGCGGCTGCACCTGGGGCGATGTCGATCACGCCACGCACGCGTTCGGCTATGCCGTGCCGACCGGCATCATCTCGACTACCGGCGTCGGCGGCCTGGCGCTTGGCGGCGGGCTCGGACATCTCAGCCGCGGCTGCGGCCTCACCATCGACAACATTCTCGAAGTGGACATGGTGCTGGCCGACGGCCGGTTCGTGACCGCCAATGCCAAGAAGAATGCCGATGTGTTCTGGGCCATCCGCGGCGGTGGCGGCAACTTCGGCGTCGTCACCTCGTTCCTGTTCAAGATGCACCCGGTGCATACCGATTACGCCGGGCCGATCATCTACGAGCTCGACGAGGCCACCGACGTGATGAAGTGGTACCGCAACTTCATCAAGAAAGCGCCGAACCAGCTGGGCGGCTTCTTCCTGTTCCTTGTCGTGCCCCCGGGTCCGCCCTTCCCTGAGCATCTCCACATGAAGAAGATGTGCGGCGTGGCGTGGTGCTACTCAGGGCCGCTGAAGTCCGCGGAGAAAGTGTTCAAGCCGATCCGCGCGTTCAAGAAGCCGGCACTCGACCTGGCCGGTCCGATACCCCACCCGGCCTGGAACAGCATGTTCGACGGGCTCTACCCGCCGGGACATCTCTCGTACTGGAAGGCCGACTTCGTCAAGGAGCTGAGCGACGAGGCCATCGCGAAACACGTGGAGCATGGCTCGAAGCTCCCGACGATGCAGTCGTCGATGCACCTTTACCCGATTGACGGCGCGCCATCGAAGGTGAAATCCAGCGCCACGGCGTGGGGCAACCGCGACGCGCGCTTTGCCGAGGTCATCGTCGGCGTCGATCCCGATCCGAAGAACAAGGAGAAGATCACGCAGTGGGCGCGCGACTACTGGGCGGCGACCCATCCCTACAACATGCCGGGCGCGTATGTGAACTTCATGATGGCCGACGAGGGCGCCGAGCGCGTCCAGGCGACCTATCGCGACAATTACAAGAAGCTTGTCGCGGTGAAGCGGAAATACGACAAGCAGAACCTGTTCAGGGTGAACCAGAACATCAAGCCATAAGGCGCCTTCGCGCGAACATGCTTGCGCCGGCGGGGCGATATGGAAATACTCGCCGTGCCGGAGGGCGCGCGCGATGCAAAAGAGTCCATTGAGGGTCACGTTGGCGGTGGCCCTCTCGTTGGCCACCGGACGCCGCCGCAGGGTTTGACGGCGAAACCGTCGGCGACGTCCCGCGCCGTGGAGCCTCCCGGCCCACCGGTTCCACTGGGGCCGTACGCCGATGTCACCATCGATCCCGCCGAAGGGCTGCCAACCCACACGGTGTATCGCCCGACGGATCTCTCTGCGTTTCCGGCCAGGGACAAGCTGCCGATCGTCGTCTGGGGTAACGGCGCCTGCCGCATGGACGGTCTCATGTTCGAGCGCTACCTCAGAAAGATCGCGTCGCATGGTTTCCTCGTCGTAGCCGTAGGGCCGAAAGATGCGCGGGAGCAGGCCGCGAAGACCGGCACGCCGGTCGGCGGCGGCGCGACGGGCGCGCATTTGATTCAAGCCATCGACTGGGGCATCAAGGAGAACGATCGCGCTGGCAGCCCGCTGCTTGGCAAGATCGATACCGGGACGGTCGCGATGATGGGCCAGTCGTGCGGCGGCCTGATGGCCATCGAGTCCGCGGCCGATCCGCGTGTCGACACCCTGGTGATCCTGAACAGCGGTGTCTTCAACACGCCGCCGCCGGGCATGGGCCGGCTCACCTCGGCCACCAAAGACAGCCTCGCGAAGATCCACTCGAACACCGCTTACATCAATGGTGGTGTCAGCGACATCGCGTTCGAAAATTCGAACGACGATGTGTCTCGCATCAACCAGGTCCCGTTGTTCTACGGCGTGATGAAGGACGGCGGGCACGCGGCCACCTACGCGCACGTCAACGGCGGGAAGTTTGCCGAGGTCGGCGCGAACTGGTTGTTGTGGCGGCTGAAGGGCGATCGCACGGCCGGCGCGATGTTCGACGGCGCCAACTGCGGGCTGTGCACGGATCCCGGGTGGACGGTGCAGAAGAAAGGCATGCCGTGATGACGCTGCCTGCTCTGCTACTCGCCCTGAATCTCGCCGCGCCGTGCGAGTCGCTGCAGGCGTTCAAGCTGCCTGAAACTACGATCCTCTCGGCGACTCTCGTACCCGAAGGGCCGTTCACGCCGCCATCAGCCGGCGCCACGGCCAAGCCCATTCCAATGCCCACCGCATGCCGCGTGGTTGGCCGCGTCCAACCGGCGATCAACTTCGAAGTGTGGCTGCCAGCGTCCGGCTGGAACGGCAAGTTCCAGGCAGTGGGCGGCGGCGGCTTCGCCGGCGCGATCAGTTACGGTGCGATGGCCACTGCGTTAAGACGCGGATACGCCACCGCGTCCACCGACACCGGACATTCGACACCCGGCGGTGCATGGGCGCTCGGACATCCAGAGCTCGTGATCGATTTCGGCTATCGCGCCATCCACGAGATGACGATCAAGGCGAAGGCGATCGTCCAGGAGTTCTACGGGAAGGGCCCGCAACGTTCCTATTTCGTTGGCTGCTCGACCGGCGGCCGGCAGGGTTTGATGGAAGCGCAGCGCTATCCCGCCGATTACGACGGCATCGTCGCCGGCGCGCCTGCCAACTTCTGGACACGCATGCCGGCAGGCAACCTGTTCATGGCGTCGGCGACCTTGAAGGACGAGGCCACGCGGTTGCCGTCAGCCAAGCTGCAGGCCCTCAACAAGGCTGCAGTCGCCGCGTGCGATTCGGGCGACGGCGTGACCGACGGGCTGATCGAGAATCCGCAGCAGTGCCGTTTCGATCCGGCTGCGCTGCAGTGCCAGGGCGTGGAAACCGATGCCTGCCTGACGCCGGCACAAGTAGGCGCGGCGAAGAAGATCTACGCGCCATCCGTGAATCCGCGGACCAAGGAAGAGATCTTCCCCGGCTATCCGCCCGGCAGCGAAGTGACCTGGGGCGCGATGACCGGCGGTCCCGAGCCATTTCCGATCGCCCGCGACTTCTACCGCTACTTCGTCTTTGCCGATCCGAACTGGGATTGGAAGACTTTCGACTTCGACAAGGACATCGCCGCCGGCGCGGCGAAATTCGCGACGGTGCTGGACGCGACTGATCCCGACCTGCGCGCCTTCAAGAACCGCGCCGGCAAGCTGATCATGTATCACGGCTGGAACGATCAGCTGATTTCGGCGTTCAACACCATCAACTACTACAACAGCATCTCGAAGACGATGGGCGCGGCGGAGACGGATGACTTTACCCGGCTGTTCATGGCGCCGGGCATGCTGCACTGCGCAGGCGGCGTCGGGCCGAACACGTTCGACGCCGTCACCGCACTCGAGCAGTGGGTCGAGAACGGCACCAAGCCAACGCAACTCATCGCGGCGCACCTGAGCAACGGCGTGGTCGATCGCACGCGCCCACTGTGTCCGTATCCGCAGGTCGCTGTGTACAAGGGATCGGGCAGCATAGACGAGGCTGCGAACTTCGTGTGCAAGTGAGCGATCCTCTGCCTGATTCCGTCGGCCCGGGAACAAAACTCGGCACGTACGAGGTGCGCGCTTGTCTGGGCGGAGGTGGGCAAGGTCACGTGTTTCGAGCGTTCGACACCGAACTTCGACGCGACGTCGCTTTGAAGGTCCTCGCTGATCGGCCGACTGGGAATGCAGCCGCTCATGCCGCCCTGCTCCGCGAGGCGCGTCGAGCGGCGCCGCTCAGCCATTCCGGCATTTGCCAAGTGTTCCACGTCGGCGATTCAGCGTCTGGACCGTTCATGGTGATGGAACTCGTGGACGGACAGACGCTGCGAGACGCGCTCGCTGCCGGCCCGATGCCCGCCGATCGCGTCTGTCGTATCGGCGCCGAAATCGCGCGCGCGCTCGACCACGCCCATGCCCACGGCATCGTGCATCGCGATTTGAAGAGTACCAACGTGATGCTCACACGCGACGGCCACGTCAAGGTGCTCGACTTCGGGATCGCGGCGGCGCTGCTCCCGGCCGACTTCGCGCAAACAATCAGCGCCATGAGCGGCGACGAAATCGCCGGAGTGTCTGGCACCGTGCCCTACATGGCCCCTGAGCTACTCCGCGGCGCTGCGGCCGGCGTTGCGAGCGACGTCTGGGCCCTCGGTGTGGTGCTCTACGAAATGACAACTGGCCGCCGGCCGTTCGAGCAGGACTCGCCACCGGAACTGCTGGCTGCAATTCTGCGCGATCCTCCCGCTCCGCTGCCTCGTGACACACCTGCGCCGATTGCGCAACTCATTGCACGCTGCCTGGCCAAGGAACCAGCCGAGCGGCCCACACGCGCGAGTGAGATCGCGCTGGCCCTCGAGATTGCCTCGACCGCATTCGTGGCGACACCGGCGCCGAAAGCGACAACGGTTGCGCCCCCGGCCCGGGCACTCACGTGGTCGCCGGGTCGACTTGTATTGGTCGCGGGAGTCGCGGCCGCGATCGGTATGGCCGGATGGTTCGCGTGGCCCTCGTCACAACCAGAACCCGATCTCGTTCAGAGTCCGCTCAGACTGCGCAGAGCCACTCAGGTGACGAGCGCCACCGGCGTTGAGGAGTACCCCGCGTTGTCGCCTGACGGGCGGACGATCGCGTACTCCGCCACTCCAAGTGGACTGGAGGCGAGCGACTGGGACGTTTGGGTGACGCAGGCAGGCGGCAGTCCCGTCAATCGAACGGCCGATCACGCGGGTCGCGATCAGTTTCCCTCGTGGTCTCCTGACGGCTTGCAGATCGCGTTCTGGTCCGATCGGGATGCGGGCGGGTGCTACGTGATGCCGGCGATCGGCGGCGCCGCGCGACGAGTGGCCGTTGCCAGTCCCTTCGATCCGAATCCGCCTGTCTGGTCACAGGACGGACGGGAGCTCTCGTGCGTGGTTGGCGATGCCTTCCAGGCGGAGCTCGTCACGTTTAGTGTCGACACGGGGGACACGCTTCGCCGATTGGACTTGCCTGGCCATGGCCGGCGCATGTTCGTATCGCCGAATCACGATGGGAGCCTGGTGGCGATGATCGTCTCGCCGGCGGGACTCTCCTCGGACCTCAGCGAACTCTTCGTCTTGAATGTCGCAACGGGGCAGGCGGAAAGACTCACAGATGGCCAGACCAACGTCAGGAGCCCCGTATGGTCATCGGATGGCACATCGCTCTTCTACGTCTCGAACGCCGGCCGCAGCGCCGATCTGTGGGAGCTACGACTCAGCACGAGCGGGCGCGCGGCCGGCGAGCCGAAAGCGATCTCCGGCGGCATCGGCATGCGCAACTTCGCC